>NZ_JAJENU010000586.1:0-39918 GCF_035615495.1 Lyngbya sp. CCY1209
GCTGTCTTTAAAATTTGAATGATTTCCTGTCGGCAACTCGGCGAAGTCCATTCCAAATTCAAAGTCCCCCTTTCAAAGGGGGATTTAGGGGGATATTTAACCTTCCATCAGATCGAAAAATGCTATATCTAAATTTCGGATGATTTCCTATCAACAATTCGGCGATTTCTTGGGTGGGGCTTGACAAAAAGCCGAATTTGTGGAAAAATTAAGCCAAATGGTATGATTGCCCAACTTGTATCTATATCCAGACATGGAGACGGGAGATCGCCCCGTGTCGTGACGCCTCCCAGTGGTTTTAGATGCGGTCGGGGACGATGCCGAGTTGCTTCAGGCGCTTGATCAGAGTAGAAGAACTGCGATCGCCTTTTGTCATCCCCCGCGTGACGGGTTCGGTTCGTCCCGCCTCCAGCTCTTCCGGGGTGGGGATCAGGTTTCCCCTGCTGTCGCACCAGCGCAGCCATGATCGCCTCCAACCTCGGTATTCTCCCCGCCACAAGCCCAAACCCATTTCCAGTCTGGGAAACCAAAATATGCCGTTTTTCAACTCCTGCCGTTCATAGCGATCGCCGCCGAGTCGAAACACTTTCAAATTGTCGCTGGCTTGGTCGAACGTGACGTAGAAGGGAATGCCCAAAATTTGTTCGTACACTTCCCAGGCCGTCGGTTGTCCGGGCGATCGCGGTCTTTTGTCCTGGGTGCGCGGCGGGAGAAATTCCATCGCCACGATCGGACGTCGCCCTTCCTGCCAAATATAATAACCCCGATCGCCTTTGGAAGCAATCCGAGAGGGGGACAAATCCACCACCCCGAACCAGTGGGGAGACTCGCACCAGGTCGGGTTGCGGGGGTCGTAGTAGATGTTGCGATCGGCGGCGGCCAGGATGCGATCGCTCGAATAGCGGGGCGGAAAAAACGTCAGGCTGCACAGTTGGGATTGCAACCGGTGATAATTCCTGGCGAGAGTCGTATTTTTGGAGTTATTTTCGGTCATGGAAAGATGGCGGGTTGGAGTCCTGGTATCTGAGTACAAAATATCGGACGTACCGGAAAACACCCCCCAGTTTAGCGGATGCCATTTGAGGACGGAAGGGGAGGGTGAATCCCCCCACAAAACCGATTCGCAACAGCCGACAGAACAAGACGGAACCGGCGGCGTGTTTGTCCCAACTCAGGGGATAGCTGTAAATGCTATGTCGGAGTTTGATACGGGGATTTTTTCCGATGATGGAAGACGGATGGTGGGTCACTCCAACGCGGGGTGTCATCCCGATCTGGTGTCCGAGTTTGCGATCGCGCAAGCACAGATCGAAGTCTTCGCAGTACAGAAAATAATCTTCGTCAAACCGGGGACAGTTTCGGAACGATTTGAAAGAAATTAACAAACTGCAAGCCTTCAGCCATCTTCAGAGCCTCCATCCTTCCCCCTCCGTCCAACTTCGAGATTACCGAGTCTCCGTTGCCACCAGTTCCCGTTCAACAGGCAGGATCGAGTCCTTTTCCGGTTGAGGTTCGCTCAAAATATCGTAGCCGAGTTGTTGAGAAATCCGTTCCCTCGCCAAAGTCCGGTACTCCCAAAAATGTTCTCCGGCCGCGCACAAACCCAAATACAGATTCAGAACTTGTGGCTTTTTCCGCCAAACCGTCCATAACTGTCCCCAAAACTGTTGGCGAAGGTGGGGCCGGCGGATGCCCTGATGCCAAATTAACTGAGTCACCAACCGCAACCCTTTACCGATGGGAAATTGCATGGTTTGTTTGTGGTCTAATCGCGAACCCAGATCGAGACATTGACGGAAACAGCGACTCAGATAACGACTCGGTTCATACAGCGTCCAAAAGCCTTCGACATACTCTTTTGCAATTTCGGCGATGGGACGGGTGGGAATAAAATTCATCAGGGTATTTTGATCTCCCGTCGGATGAATATTGTCACCCTCACCTAAACGCTGTTCTTGTTTGAGGCGATTCCAGAGTGCCGTATTGGGAAGAGCTTGGAGAATGCCGAGCATGGGTTGGGGAATGCTGGTTTCTTCTACAAAGGCTTGAATCCTTTCCCCCGCCCCGGTCTGTTCTCCATCAAAGCCCAGGATAAATCCGGCATAAATCAACAAACCCGCTTCGTTGATATGGCGACAGGATTCGACGAGAGGATGACGGGTATTTTGCAGTTTTCGCGCCCCTTGTAAACTTTCCGAATCCGGGGTTTCAATGCCCAGAAATACGGCGTAAAATCCCGCTTCAGTCATCAAGTGTAATAATTCATCATCTTCGGCTAAATTGACCGATGCTTCGGTGATGAAGGTGAAGGGGTAGTGGTGCTGCTGCATCCAGGGAATCAAGGCTTTTAGAAAGCGTTTTACATTGCGTTTATTGCCGATAAAGTTATCATCGACGATGAAGAGCGAACCCCGCCAGCCCGAATCGTAGAGGACTTGTAACTCTGCCAAAATTTGACTCGGTTCTTTGGTGCGGGGTTTGCGTCCGTAGAGGGAAATAATGTCACAAAATTCGCAGTTAAAGGGACAGCCGCGAGAGAACTGTACCGCCATCATCAAGTAAGCGTCTTGTTGAAGTAGGTCAAAGCGGGGGATGGGGCTGAGTGTCACATCCGGTTTTTCCATAGAGCGAAAAATGCCCTGAGTTTCACCTCGGTTGATGGCTTCTATAAACTGGGGAACGGTCAATTCTCCTTCGTCTAAAATGAGATAGTTGGCTCCAGAATTTAGGGAATCCTGGGGTACGGAGGTGGGATAGGGGCCTCCGACTGCCACTTTTTTTCCCAATTTGACGGCTTTTTGAATGAGGGCGTGGAAATCGGGCTTCTGTACCATCATCGCCGAGAGAATGACCACATCACACCAGTCCCAATCGGCATCTGTTTCTAGACTGACATTGCGATCGTAAAATCGAATTTCCCAGTTTTGGGGGAGGAGGGCTGCGACCGTAATAATGCCGAGGGGTGGAATCACCGCTTTGAGTCCGGCAATTTCCATAAAGCGATCGTAAGACCAGAACGACTGGGGAAATTGTGGATAGAGTAATAGGGCTTTCATCGGATAAACTCCTTTGAGTATAACTTTTGGAATTGCTGACCAAAGCCCGGATTTGAATCCAAACTTTTTCTGAAATTATCTTGATATTCATGGAACTGTTGACATTGTAATGGAAGTTGCCAGAATCATGGGGAAATTAAAAAGACTGATAATCGGCTGGATGGGTCGGGCCTGGGGAAGGAATATGCCGAAAGAAATATACAATAAGGAATAGATAAATACTGGGGTATAGTTTTCGCCCTAAAAACCCACCGAAAATGTCAGATACTGCGTCGGATGTACCGCCACACCCCCCGCAGTTTAGCCAGGGAGACTTGGGGACGGACTGGAAAAGTCAAACAGGCGACGATACCAATCCGCAAAAGTCGATAGAATAAAACTGAACTCCCGGCGTGTTTGTCCAAACTCAGCAGATAGCTGTAAATACTGTGTTGAAGTTTGAGATGGGGAGTTTTTCCTGTAATAGACGAGGGATAATGAATGACTCCAATCTGGGGAGTTATCCCGATCTGATGTCCGAGTTTACGATAACGTAGGCAGAGGTCGAAATCTTCGTAATACAGAAAATAATTCGGGTCAAATTTGGGACAGTTTCGGAATGTTGGGAGAGAAATTAACAGGCTACAAGCCGTCACCCAAGTTGTCGAAATCCAAGATAAATTGGAAGGGGTAATCTCTTGTAATTGAAAAATATGACCCGTTTTTATAATAAATTCTCCTCCCCCGAACCAAACGCCGCCGTCCGGTTCGTAGACGGCGGTTCCCAAAATTGAAAGTTGGGGATTTTGATGCAAAACTGCCAGAACTTTTCCGGGGGTTTGTTTGGGGACGATCGCATCCGGATTGATCAACCAAATGCATCCATCGCGATCGCGTTCCCAAACCCATTGTAACCCCAAATTGCAGCCGCGACCGAATCCCACATTTTCGGGGGAATCCAAAATAATAATTTGTTCCGATTCTAACTCCCAGATCGAGCGATCGCCGGGGGAGTTATTGACGATAATAATCCGATATTCCGGACTCTCACTTGCCGCGATCGATTGAATTAACCGTCGGATCAAATCGGTCGAATGATAATTGACAATTATCCAGTAAATCACGGTTTTTTAGGTAATAGGTAATAGGCAATAGGCAATAGGCAATAGGCAATAGGCGAGAGGTAATAGGTAATAGGCGAGAGGTAATAGGTAATAGGCGAGAGGTAATAGGTAATAGGCGAGAGGTAATAGGAATGGGGAATCGGAATACCGCTGCTACAGCGTTTCTGAAACTGATGAAGTCCGTCGGGAAATTAAAAGTCCCCCTTTGTAAGGGGGATTTAGGGGGATCGTCCGTGGCTGGAGTGGTTTACTCCGGCGTCAAGCCAGTTCGACTTGGGAATCATCTCCCAGCATAAATCGCAAGGCTTTCGGTCGCTGGGGTGCGGTCGTCAACTTGGCACGGCGACCGATCAATGTATCGACAATGCGATGGTTAACGTTCTCAATTGTCGCTTCGGATAAAATCACGCTATGCTCAATTTCGGCATCAATTAACGTGACGCGATCGGCGATGCTGGTGTAGGGTCCGATAAAGCAGTTTTCCAAATGGCAATTATCGCCGATCATGACCGGTCCCCGGACGCTGCAATTCACCAATTGAGATCCGGAACCAATTTTAACCCGGCCGATAATCTTGCTGTCGCCGTCAATGTTGCCTTCAATTTTACAGGTCGATCGCTCGTCCAAAATGATCTGGTTTGCACTGAGGAGGTCGTCTTTTTTACCTGTATCCAGCCACCAGCCATCTAAAATACAGGATTCAACCTTTTTGTCGGTATTAATTAATTGTTGAATGGCATCGGTAATTTCCAATTCTCCCCGTGGGGACGGTTGAATGTTGGCGATCGCCTCGTGGATGGTACGGTCGAAAAAGTAAACCCCCACCAACGCCAAGTTAGAAGGGGGGTCTTTCGGTTTTTCCACCAACTTCAAAACCTGGCCGCGATCGCCGACGACCGCCACGCCAAAAGCGGTGGGATTTTCGACGGGACGCAGGAGGATCAAACTGTCGAGTTGCTGTTGTTTGAACTGTTCCAAAAACGGCAACAGGGGATTTTGAATTAAGTTATCTCCCAAGTACATGATAAAGGGAGAATCCCCCAAAAAAGGCTGGGCAATTTTCACCGCGTGGGCCAAACCCGCTGGGGTGTCCTGGAGGATGTAGGTAATTTTTGCGCCGAAGCGATCGCCATTTCCCGTCAGGGATTTGACTTCTTCGCCGGTTTCCGGACTGATAATGATGCCGATGTCGGTGATGCCGGCCGCCACAATTCCCTCGATGCCGTACCAGAGGATCGGCTTGTTGGCGACGGGAACCAGTTGTTTGGCACCGGTGTAGGTGAGGGGTCGCAGTCGAGTTCCTTTGCCGCCGGACAGAATCAGTGCTTTCATGATATTTTACAAGTTTATTGACTTGATACTGTGACAGGCAAGATGCCTGTGCTACTCATTTTAATTCGCCCAAGTTTTGAGCATTTTTCGCAGTCCTTCCCGCCACTGGGGTGCGTGGGTTCCGATTAGGGTGGCGAATTTTTTGCCGTTCAAAACGGAGTAGGCCGGACGCCGTGCGGGGGTGGGATATTCCGCCGTCGTAATCGGAATCACCCGTTCAATTTTGAGGGGTAAACCTAGCGATCGCCCTTCCTCAAAAATGGCGATCGCGAAATCGTACCAACTGGTCACGCCACTATTTGTATAATGGTAGATTCCAGCCGTTTCTGGGTTCAGTCGGGGAATTAAATTGGCGATCGCCCCCGCGAGATCCCCGGTCCAAGTCGGGCTCCCCACCTGATCCGTGACGACCCGCAACTCTTCCCGTTCCCCACCCAGGCGAAGCATGGTTTTGACGAAATTTCCCTTTCCCCCCACGCCGTAAACCCAGGCGGTGCGGACGATGGCGAAGGTGCCCCCCGCCGCCGCGATCGCCTTTTCTCCGGCCAATTTCGAGGCGCCGTAGGCCCCCAGCGGGTTTGTCGGGTCGGTTTCGAGGTAGGGGTGGCTTTGGGTGCCGTCGAAGACGTAATCGGTGGAAACGTGGATCAATTTTGCATCCAGACGCTTCGCCTCCGCCGCCAAAATCCCCGGTGCCGTTCCGTTAATTTGCATTGCCAAATCGGACTCGCTTTCGGCTTTGTCCACCGCCGTATAGGCCGCCGCATTCACCACCACATCGGGTTTCACCTCTGCCATCAGGGATTGAATGGCTTCCGGTTTTGTCAGATCCAGGGTGTCCCGTCCTACGGCGATCGTCTCACCCGAGGAGGAGAGGAGGGGTTGTAATTCACTCCCCAATTGGCCGTCTTTTCCCGTCAGTAAAATTCGCATCATTCAAAAATTTCTGCCGTTTTCAAAGGTGTGCCGTTCCGATCTTTTTCAGATAGTTTCGGTTCGATGCCGTCCGAGGGCCAAGCTACCGCCACATCCGGGTCATTCCACAGCAGCGATCGCTCGTGTTGTGGCGCGTAATAATCGGTGGTTTTGTAGAGCACTTCCGCCACGTCCGATGTCACCAAAAAGCCGTGGGCGAATCCCGGCGGTACCCAAAATTGTCGTTTATTTTCAGTATTGAGATGACAGCCGACCCACTGTCCGAAGGTGGGGGAATTTTTGCGAATATCGACGGCGACATCAAAAATTTCCCCGAGAACCACCCGCAGCAATTTTCCTTGGGTTTGTTGAATTTGGTAGTGCAGTCCCCGCAATACGCCGCGGCTGGAACGGGAGTGGTTGTCTTGGACAAATTCGGCATCTACCCCGGTTTTTTCGGCAAAGACTTTTTGGTTAAAACTTTCAAAGAAAAAACCGCGATCGTCTCCGAAAACTTTGGGTTCGAGGATCAAAACGTCCGGGATTTCGGTGGGAATAACGTTCATTTCAGGGTTGGGCAAAATTGAACCGGTCTCTAGTGTACCAAAGATCGATTTAATCCAAACCATCTTTATTGACTTTTACGTTAATTTCTCCCTGCAGCCGGACGAATCGATCGCGATCGCGATCGTAAACCCAGGCTGAAATCGTGCTTTCCCCCGGTGGCAGGGAATCCGCAGATAGGGTGAGGGTCCACCGGGATTGGCTGTGGCGATCCCTTCCGAGAATTTCCGCCACATCGGGACTGTCCAAATTGACGTAGGCGTTGGCAAAAAATTGCGGTGCCGCCTCCGGGGATTTCGACTGGCGGGACAGAAACACCAGTTGGGGTGTCGCTGATGGCGTTTTTTCGGGAAAAATTGCCCAACCTCCGAGGGTGAAAGATTGCGAGTTGGCAACTTGAAAAATATCCGATTTCTGGGGATTATCGATATAGCCGTAGGTGCGATCGGGTTCGGCTTCCCATTTGACATCATGGGCGAAATTTCGGAAGCCGATCGCTTGCAAAGATTCCACACCGTCTTGAATCCACCAGGTCGATTTGCTCGACGGCAATAAGCAGCGTTGGGGATGGTTTTCAAAAAAGGTCGAACTCGTGTTAAAATAGGGGAATAAATATAAACAGGTTTGACTGGATTGGGTGTAGAATAGATTCCGATCAGAACGGGCGATCGCCTGCCCGGAACTGACCCACAGCGCACAGGCAATAACGCCACACAGGAAGCTGTAAAGCAACGCCGGAAATTGAATTTTAAAGTTGGGATATCGTTCGGAAATCCACTGCAAGCCGAGATACAGAATGGCGATAATCAACAATAAGCTGTGGGTCGTGTAGCGGACGGCTGACAGGGGATAATCTGCCCCAAGTTCAGCTCTCCCCACCGTTGTTAAAACAGAAGTTGACACCGAAAATAGACCGATAGAAATCCACGGTGAGGCGTTCAAAAATGTGTGAAATTTCCGATATTTTCTCCAGTTATAAATGAGGAAAAATAGAAACGAAATCAGAATTAAAAAACCGACGAACCCAGCAATTTTAGAAGATGATGTCAGGGGTGCAGCCAGTAAATTTAGGAAGAAATGAATTGAGGTGTAAATTCGCTCCCAACCGGAGAGAGTGACGGTTCGGGGTTCCCGGATATAACCGATCGCGTACACCCCGCAGGATACCACAAAACCGAGCAGCCACAGGAGCGATCGCCGGCGTTTTTGATTGTTATTTCCCGGCAGAGAAACCACCGCCGGAATCAACGCCAACCAGGACAGCAAACCCTGCAACGAAGAAAAACTGGCGATGCCGCACAGTCCTGCCGACAAGAGAAATTTGGAGCGATTATTTTTTCCGTCAATCGTCAAAATTAAGCAGGCAAAAATAACGCAAAAATTAATCAAAAAAATCGGCAGTTGAAATCCCCATAGCCATTCTTGATTGAGGGAAAAAAACAGGACACAGACCAATAAATTGGCGAGATGAAATAGGGTTCTGTCTGCCATTCCGTTGGCAATTAAAGAGAGATAATACAACCCCAAAAACGATAAAATCGCCCACCCCAAATTGAAAGACATTTCCGCCAAAATATTCCATTTCGACAAAAAGCCCAGGCCGATAAAAATCAGCCTGGGAAATAGAATTCTGTGGGTGTTGTGGAGGGCGAACAGGTCGCCAAATGTCAGTGTCCCCGCCGCCGTTTTCTCGAATAAACTCGGTAAAACCCACTGGTCGAAAGTGGGGACATCGACGCCAAATTTCGCCACAAAAGCGATCGCGCCCAAAATCGGAAGCAGATAACCAATCCATAGTCCGAGATAAAATTTGGGCGATCGGTGCGCTGTCGCGGATCGGTGCGCTGTCGCGGATCGCTTGCCAACATCAAACATCAAAAAGTCGGATTTACCGCAAGTTGGTGATACTTTCAAACTGACCGGTGAATCGGCTGAACAGCATTTCCAAAACCGATCGCTGACCGATATTAATCTTGGTATTCACCGCCATGCCGGACTGCAACCCGATCGCCACCTGATCCTCCACCGGTTCGTCATCGTTCAAGATAAAGTTCTGGCGTTCCAACTGCACCTTCGCTTTAAAAGAATAATACTGGCGCAGTTCGTCCGGGGGAATCGCATCCTGGGAAATCCACTTCAACTCGCCCGGAACCGTGCCGAACTCGTTGGAGGGAAACGCATCGATGTTCACTTCCACGGCGATGCACTGTTCGTCCTCAATGCCAATTTCCGCCCGCGCCGCAGCCGAAGTCGGACAGATACAATCCTTTTCGGTCTGACATTCGATCACCTCTCCGGCGACTTCCTTCCCATCCCAGGGCGAGAGCAACTCCCGCTTGATCCGCAGGGCATTCAAAGCCAGGGCCACATCGCTGTTTTGGATGTAAACCACCGCCTCCAAGCCCTCTTCGTCATCCAAAACCGTCAGCAGGGGTTCCGTCTGTTGGGCTTCGTAGTAAGCCTCTTCGCAGCGGAGGGGCTTCGGGTCGCCCGGATTGAGGATGGAACCGACGACGTAGGAACAGATCTCGTCTTGATTCATATCTAAAGAGGCATTCGCTTTAGTGGAGGGAGCCAAATCAAAAACAATTCCAGATGCCGGAGCCCTCAACACCTGAGTGTCCCGCTGTTCCTCCACCTTTTCGAGTTGGGCGTCGAGTTCGGAGAGTTTTTTCTGGTTGTCCAACTGCAGGCGGCTGAGTTGAGAATCCGCACTGGCAATCTGTTTATTATTTTCCTGAATCCGAGTGTAAAGGTCCCGCGCCCAAGAATCCTTGGTATTTTGGAGTTCTTCTTGAGTGCGAGCGATCGCCGCTTGAGTCCGCAGAATCTCATTTTCAAACCGCTGCACCTCCGCTTGCTGCCGTTCGATCTCGCCCCGGCGCTGGTTAATTTCGCCCTGGCGCTGTTGAATTTGATCCTGTTGTCGGAGTACCTCATTTTGATTTCGGAGGATGTCCTGTTCCTGGCGCTTGCGCTGCAGGTCGGACATCGCGCCTTCTTCCACCAAAGGAGAAATCTGATCCAAAATCGACTGATTCACATCCAGCAAATCTTCCGATTTCACCAACTGATTTTCAGCCAGAGTCAATTGCTTTTCAGAAGAAGCCAATTGATTGCGGCTATATTGAAGCTGCTCTCGGGCGGCGGCCAGGGCATCTCGGTTTTGCTGAAGCTGTTTTTCCAGTTCTTGAATGCGAAGCTGGGCCGCCGCGACTCGGGACTGATATTCGGCGCGGTAGTTGGCCACCAAACCTGCCTGGGAGGCGCTAAAGCTGACGGCACTGCCCTGGCCCAAATAGAGTTCGTCCACCAAGGACTGTAAAGTTTGATTTTCCTGAATGCGGGCATCCCGTTCCCGCACCAAATTCGCCAGATCGGGAGGCAAATTTGCCGTCGAGCCCCCGCTGACGATATCGCCGTAAAACTGATTTTCCCGTTCCAGGGTCGATCGCAACGTTTCGAGCGATCGCAGATCCGCGCTGGGACTGGTGGGACTGAACGTGAGGAGGGGCTGATTTTTCTCGATGCGATCGCCATTTTCGACGTGCAACCGCACCACCGCCCCCGTGGTGGGGGCTTGAATTTCCCGGGCGCCGGAAGTAAATTCCAATTCTCCCACCGCCGGAACCGTCTGTTCGATGCGGGAAAAGTAGGCCCAGATGACTCCGGTGGTCGTCACGAGCATGATCATCCACAGAAATAAATGGGAGAGGAGGGCGGGTTTCTCCAGGATGACCGGTTGTTCGGTAACTGATGCTGATTTCATAAGTCCTGTGATCTCTAGTTCGCTGTGGTCCGAAAGGGGACAAAAAACTAACTCGACTCCTCTACCACCACTGACGTCAAACGTCCTACTGTTGTGCCTCTTGCTGTTGATACAGGCAGTAGTAACGCCCCTTGATCGCCATCAATTCGTCGTGGGTGCCCTGTTCGACGATCGATCCTTGGTCCATCATAATGATGGCGTCGGCATTTTTGATGGCGCTGAGACGGTGGGTGATGAAGAACACCGTGCGATCGTGGAAGGCCTCGTTGAGGTTGCGGCTGACCAACCGCTCCGACTGGTAGTCCAGGGCGCTCGTCGCCTCGTCGAGGATCAACAGTCTCGGATTTTGCAATACCGTCCGGGCGATCGCGATTCTTTGTCGCTGTCCCCCGGAGAGTCCCGTGCCCCGCTCCCCGACAACTGTATTGTAACCGTTGGGCAAACTCATGATGAACTCGTGGGCATCAGCCACCTTCGCCGCCCGGATGATCTCATCGGTGCTCGCCTCCGGGTTACTCAGGGCGATGTTTTCCTGCACCGTCCCGCTGAACAGCAGGGTATCCTGGAGCACCACCCCGATCTGACGGCGGAGGGAGTACAACTCCACCTTATTGATATCGTAACCGTCGATTTTGATGCGGCCAGACATGGGGGGATAGAGCCGCTGCAGCAGTTTCATCAGGGTACTTTTACCCGAACCACTCAACCCGACGATCGCCACAAAGGAACCGGGCGGGAAGTCCAGATTCACGTTCGCCAACTGCAGCGGACCGCTGGCGCCGAACCGGAACGATACTTCTTCAAAGGTAACGGCTCCATCGATTTCCGGCATGGGAATGTTGTTGCGATCGGCTTCGTCGGCTTCCGGATAGGTGTCGAGCACGTCCCGCAGACGTTCCACCGACATCCCCACTTCCTGGAAACTCTGCCAGACGCTCACGAACCGCAGCAGGGAACCCGTCACGTTTCCGGCGATAATTCGGAAGGCGATCAGTCCCCCGATGGTCAGTTGTCCATCGATCACCAAATAGGCCCCCACCCACAGCAGGGCCAGGGCGGAGAGTTTGTTCAAAAAGGTACTAATAGAGTTGGCCGCCGTCTGGGTGAGAATGGTTTTAAAACTGGCACTCATGTAGCGGGCATAACGTCCCTGCCACTCCCAGCGGGAGGTGAGCTCGATATTTTGAGCTTTTACCGTCTGCATCCCGTTGAGCACCTCCACCAGGTAGGCCTGGGACTGGCCGAACAGTTCCGCCTTCCGTCGCAATAGTCGCTGGATGATCGGGGAGTTGATCACGATAATCAACGCGAACAGCGGCAGGGGCGCCAGGGCCACCAATGCCATGGGAATGCTCAGGTAGAACATCACGGCAACGTAGACCACCGAGAACACGGCGTCCAACACGACGGTTAAAGCCGTACCGGTGAGGAAGTTGCGGATGTTGCTCAGTTCCCCGACCCTGGCCATAAGGTCGCCCACCCGGCGGTTGTCGAAGTAGTTCAGGGGGAGTCGTAACAGGTGGTCAATCACCTCGGAACTGAGTTTAACGTCGAGGCGGTTGGTGGTATCGACAAATAGGTACGTTCGCAGGGCGGATAATAAAGCCTCGAACAGGGCGACCCCCAACATCAAGATCCCCAAAATATTCAGGGCGTCGATGTTGCGCTGTCCCATCACCTTGTCGATGATGATCATGGTGATCAGGGGGTTGACCAACCCGAACAGTTGCACGAAGAAGGACGAGAGCAGGACTTCGACGAACACGCCCCGGTGTTCCATGATGGCGGGGACGAACCACCAGAAGCTGAACTGTTCCTGCTGGTCGCCCTTGGCTTCCTGGAGGAGGAGCACCGGGGCACCTTCTCCCCACAGTTCGGCGAGTTGGCCGGGGCGGATGCGGACGATCCCCTGTTCCGGGGAGGCCATCACCAGTTGGCGTTCGCTGATGCTGTAGAGGATGGCGAAGCTGTCTTTCCACTGGATCATGGCCGGGGCTTTCAGGCGTCCGATCGCCTTGGGGGGAACCTGCACCAACTGGGCGGTGATGCCCATCATCTGGGCGATCGCGCCGCAGGCCTGCAGGGTGAGGAAACCCACGGTCTGAATTTGGCTCTCGATCACCCGCCGGATCAGGTCTTTGCGGAAGTTGACTCGGAAGTGCTTGCTCAACATATTGAAGCAGGCCAGGGGGGCGTCGATCTGGCCGCGACCCCGGACGACGGGGAACCGCTGAATTTGCTTGCCGGCGTCCGGTTCGGGTTCCGGGGGGGTAGGGGGGGCGGGGACGATATCCAGTCCCGTTCTCAATCCGTTGCCGTCGGCGGGTTCTTCCGTCCTGACCTCCCCATCCTTCGGCGCCGGGGCCGTCCGCAGCCCGACGAGCCGCACCCCCCGGGGGCCTTCGGCTTTCAGTGTCCGGGGCAGGGTGTCGGGGGAGAGGACGCTCCCGATCGCATAATCCCCCAGCACCCCGCTGCTGACCAGCCAGGCGCGCTCGGGGTCGAGCATGGATCGCAGGTCGTTACCTTTCTTTTGGCCTTCGAGGAGGTTGACCACCACCGCATCGGGCCAAAATTCCTGGGTCAATTCTTTGACGTTGCCGCTGGCGTTGGCTTGCTGTTGGAGGCTCTGGCTGAGGAGTTCAAATACTTCCGCGATCGCCGCGTGATCCCGGAAGGCTTCCCCGAAATTCGGCTCGCGATCGATCAGGTTCAGAAATGCCGCCGCCGGCAGGGTGACGCAGATCGTGTCCGTGGAGGCGATCGCTGTCTCGCAGGGGACTCCCCGCACCAACCCGGCCCAGCCCAGGACTTCCCGCGCCCCCAGCAGCCTCAAGCTGACGTGGCGTTGGGTGCGGGCGTCGTATCCCAGGAGTCGGGCCTGTCCCTGGTAGACGACCGCCACCTGGGTGGGCAGTTTGTCCCGCTCGAAGATCGGCTGTCCGGTGCGGTAGCTCAACAACTGGCATTGGGGCAGCACCTTTTCGATCGCTTTTTCCGACAGGCGATCGAAGGGGTGGGTTTCGGCCAGAAATTCCCGGATCTGTAAGTTGGAAACGGCGGATGTGGTCATGATACTGAAGACACCTCAGTTTGCAGGGGTTCGAGAGAGCCGACTTCGGCGATCTGCTCTCGCAGCCAGGTTTCAAATAGTTCCTCGATCAGGCGGCGCCGCATGGACTCGTCGAGTTGGGCGGGAATGAACTTTTCGAGCCGGATCAGCACCATCCACTCGGACAGGGGTCGCGGTGCCCACAGTTGCCCGGGTTGGCTCACCGACAGCAGTTTGCCGATCGCCGGGTGGGGTTGGGACAGGGACACTGGCCCCAGCAGCCCTCCGGTGCGGGATTCGGGCCCCTCGGAATATTCCCGGGCGGCTTCGGCGAAGTCCTGTTCTCCCTCGGAGATGCGAAAGTAGAGTTCGTGGGCGAGTCCGGGATTTTTGGTGCGGATCAGGGAATAAACCACTTGGTCGAGGCCGGTTTTCCGGGTGATAAAATAGCTTTCAACCTTGTGGCTCCACTGTTGCTGTTTGAATTTTTCCAGCTTGATCGGCCGCCGGGCGATCGCTTCGAGGTCTTCCCGCGTCATTCGGTGGCTCTTCAACCAGGCCTGCTGGGCTTCGGGGGAGGTGAGTTGATGTTGGGCCGCGAACTGTTCGATGGCAGCCGCCACCTCTTCTTCGGTGCAGGCGATCGAGGCGGTCGCCTCGTCCAAAATCACCTCCCGCAGAAATTGCGGCATGAGTTGATACCGTTTCAGTCGCGATGGAATTTCTTCCGCCTTAATGATGGTTTCTCCGACTTTGTACACTCCGGTCATTACTCTGCTCCAACTGACTTGGGCTACCCCATTCATCCAAGCTGTTTCGATTCTGTCCCGATAATAACAGACCGTTCGCCGCTCCACCCCCGACGAATCTGAATTCGGATCGGTTCCGTCTGGATTCAACGTCTGTCCCTCTGAATCGGGCCGATCGCCGACCGATTCAGTTTCTCACCACTTACATTAATTTACCCGACGATTGAAGAGTGCTTGCAATTGCGTCGCTCGACTCTCGGAGTCGAACTGATGTCTCCACTTCGGGAAGTTCTGCCGGATCTGTTCCGCGCCGGCTCGGCGGTACTCCGGTTCCCTTCCGAGACGGATGCTCTGGTTTATATACAGTTGCTCGTCTGTGGCGATCGCATCCGGAAGTTCCAAAAGCCGCAACAGGGCCGCTCCCCGCCGCGATCGCGCCGTTTTTCCTTCCCGGACGACGGCGGGAACCCCCGATTTTAACGCCCTCAGCAGGGACGGACTCCCCGTTTTCGGAAAGGGCTCCAAGTAGATGTCGGCGAGGCTGAAAATGGTCTGCCTGTCCCCCTTCGAGAGGTTCGGCAGCAACCGGATTCGCCCCGGGTCGAGGCCCTGTCGGGACCAGCGCGATCGCACTTGCCCCATCGGCGGGTTCTCAGCCGGAGTGGACTCGAGGACTAACACTAAAATGGACTCGGGAACTGCCATCAAAATTTTAGCCCAGGTCGCCCGCATTTCGGGCGTCACCTGTTCCCATTCCACTACGGATAGAAATCGGACCGTCTGCTCTGAAACGCCCAATTTTCGGCGCGTTAGCTCGGTTTGGGGGGATGCGGACGCCGGGGCAAACCAGCGAGAATCCAAAAGATCCGGGATGATGCGATCGTCGGGATCTTCGTGACGTGCGGGCGACCCGGCGGCGTACACCTGTAGGGGGGCGAGTCGGTGCCGCGCCAGTTGAGTGTAGGAGTTGACTTCGGCGGTTACATCGGACGCAATCACCGCCACGTCCAGGTTTGAGCGCCGCAATGTCTGCACCCGTTCGGGCAAAGATGTTGGCAGAGCCATGCACCCCGTGAAGCTGGATGCACATAAATTGCCCAGCCTATCATCTTCCATTGTACCAAAAAACAGAAAAATGTCAAACTGATAGAAATTAAATTTTTCATACACTGCGAGAACCGCCAATATTTCGTCATCCAAACAAAGGTTGTCAATCAGGATTCCCACCGATATTTTATTGTTATCTCGGCGGTTATTTTGGTCGAAATTATAATCAATTTTATGTCCGATCGCTGGCAGATAAAAATCCAAAACGGCATCGCGATCGCTCAAAATTGACTCGACATCGCCATCGACATTCAGCAGCGGCCGTCCGTCCCACAATTCCAGGGCAATTTTGGCGACATAAACCCACAGACTGCTGTTTTCGGAATCGGTTTGAATGTGGCGTTTCAAATAGTCCCAGATATCCGAGACAAAGTTAACGTAATTTTCGATATCTCCGACTTGGTTAAATTCTCGCACCGGGGAAAACAGAAAGCGGATAAACTCGTCGAACAGGTAATCGGGGACGATCGCATTTTGATAGTGCAGCGGGAGTTGGTAGGCGGGACGGTACAGCATCGCCGCCAGCAACAACTGACCGCCAGTTTCGGCGGTGAAGCCTCGGGAAAGTTGGAGTTTGATGCGTTCCCACAATTCGGACTCCCCGTCGGCGATCGCCATTTCAGTTATCCCGCTATTTCGGATAATTTCATTGACTTTTCCCCCCTCGGCGTTGTATAGTTTCTGTAGGCGATCGCGGTCTGAATTCAGCCACATTGTCGCCGTCACCTTTCGCAGCAGCCGGAGATTTTCCAGACTGGGTTCGTGTCCGGGATTTTGGCGATATTGTTCCGCCAGCGTCCGCGACAACTCCAGATAATCCGGACGAGATTTGACCCAGAGTTGTTGCAGGATTTGTTCTTTGACAGATAAACTCAAAAACCGATAATCCGGATCGACCATTATTTTTCGATACAGCCGGCCGTAGTCGCGGAGATTTTGACCTTTGGCGATATTGCGTTGGGTTTGTTGATCCTGGTGAATCCGCAGGCAGGATAACGGTTGATCGACAAAACCAATTTTGTAATCCCCCATAATTCTGAACCACAGATCCACATCCAAAAACTGATGCAAATCGGGATCGAATCCCCCCAATTTGGAAACAGCCGATCGCGACAGCAAAACCGTCGTCGGTTCGCCTATTTTATTCAATCGACCCCGGAAGCAATTCGGATCGGAGAGCAATTCGGAACCGTTTTGAATCGGCTGCAATTTCGACCAATCTCGATGCAAATTTTTTGTCCCGTTGTAGGCAGCCCGACATTTCGGGTGAGAGAGCGATCGCGGGTCGATAAAGGTATGGCGGCGGGAGAAAACTAAACCGACGTTCGGAGCTCGTTCCGCGAGGGCGACCAATTCTTCGACGCAGTTGGTTTCGAGGCGGTCATCTTGCAATAGAAATTTGATGTATTTTCCCCCGGCTTGGGACAGGCAAAAATTGAGATTCTCCACCAAACCATAATTGATGTGGGTGAAGATGCGGAAGGGGACGGGGGAGGAAGATTTCAAAGACTCCGCGATCGCCACGGTGCGATCGGTCGATCCGTCGTCGGCGAGGATAATTTCGCAGTGGGAATAGGTTTGGGAAAAGGCGCTGGCGATCGCTTCGGAAATAAACGCTTCTCCGTTGTAGGTCGGGATGCAGATACTCACCAGGGGAGGTGCGGTTGAGGAAGTCGAAAAAGACGGAGCCGCCACCGGAGCAATTTTGGTGAAATTATCCGTTGCGGTTTGAATCGTTTGCAGGCGGTTCAAAATGCGATCGCCGACGGCTTGGGGACTGAGTAAAGAGCGAATATCGGCGGCGGCTTTTCTGCCAATTTGTGCGGCCGCTTCCGGGTTTTTAAAAACGTACCGCATCAACTCGGCGGCTTGTCGGATGTCGGGTTCGGCCCAAATATTTCCCGGCTGGTAGGGGCCGTCGGCTTTTGCGATCGGAACCCGGCGATATTTGACGGGAAAACTATTCGCCAAATTCATAAATTCGGTATTGGAAGAATACCCCGTCGCGATGGTGGGTTTGCCGTGAAACATGGCTTCGGCCATCGTCAGTCCGAACCCTTCCGAACGGTGCAGGGAAATATAACAGTCGCAGTGGGAAACCAAAGCGTTTATTTCATCCCGGGACAGATAGCGATCGATAATCGAAATAGCGGGGGAATCGGCGATCGCATTCAGGAGTTGCGATCGTTCCCGGGGGAAGCGATCGGAGTTGGAACACTTCACCACCAAACCCACCTCGGCCGGGTTATTTCCGAATGCCAATTTAAACGCCTCCACCACCGCCAGGGGATTTTTCCGTTCCATGCGGCTGAAAAAGTCGAACATGAATAAAAAGATAAATTTATCTTTGGGAAGTCCCACCCGTTCCCGCGTCAGCGTCGCCGGCGGAAGAGAGACCGTCGGCATCATTTTAATAACCGGAATGGGAGACACCCTGCCGATGGCGGACACGCAATAATCGCTGTAGGTCCAAATCTCGTGAAACAGGGAAAACGCCGGCATCCACTCCGGCGGAAACTCCGGCAACTCCCAAGCCCAGAATCCGATATTATATCGATTTTTAAAATAGTCCGATCCGACGAGTTTGGCGAACCGCATCACGTCGTTGGCGTTGATCTGGATCAGGTTGACCGGGTGGGGATTCTCCGAGGTAAAATTCCGGAAGCTGGTGTCTTGTTTTCGGTGCGGACTTCCGGTAAAATTATTGATGGCAACGGGAATGTTTGCGGCTTCCATCCCCCGCAAAGTTGCCCGGACTCCTTCGCCGATGCCAAATTCTCCGTTGACGAAACCGGCGACATTGACACCCAGCTTCGGGGCGACAATTTCCAAGGGTTGGGGTTGCCGTTCGATCCGTTCCAAGGTTTGGCGATAACTCCGAGAAGACCGCAAAAACTTCCGCAATTCCGCAGCGTCATATTGGGCGAATTTTGCGAACTGTTCGGGAGAGAGTATCTTTTCCGTCAAGAGGTGGAGGGAGGAACCGTTAGAATAGACATTTAATCCCAGTTTTGTTGCAATTACCTCTAATGCTTTCGGGGTGTAAAAGCTGACGTGCTGTCCTTCCTGGGGTGCGTAGTACCACCACTGGCCGGGTTTCGGATTGTGGGGGGGGAGGAGCTCGGTTGAGAATAAAATATTTCGCGATAATTTCAGCAGTTGGCGGATGTCGTTGAGGGGGTTGGAAAAGTGCTCGAACAGTTCAAACGCCGTGACCAATTCATAGGGTGAGTCGGGGTCGAGGGTGGCTTCAAATTCTGCCGCAAATAGGTTATCACAGAAGCGATCGCACCAGTCGAATTGAAACCGGATTTCCCGCATCAGCCGCACGAACAGACCGTAACCGCCGCCGTAGTCGAGAAACCGGCCCTCGGGATCAAAAAATTGAGTGATAATCTGACTCGACAATTGTGCCAACATCAGGTTGCGAAATACGAGGCCGTCGTCACTCGAAGCGATCGCGCGATCGTATGCTTCGGACAGCCAGTGGGGTTCTTCCGTCTGCACGAACCCGCAATGTTGGCATCGAAAATAACTGACCGGGTAGCGGTTGAGTACCGCAGCCTGACCGAAGGGGAGGGACGGGGACGCACAAACTTTGCACTGCATGGCGGGGGGAGCGATCGGTATTCCGTATTTTACCGCAGAATGGGTCTGAATCTAAAAAATTTTAGCTATGGGATAAGAAATAATTGCTTCATCTTCTGTCATGATGATCGAATCATGTTCCAAAGATTGACAAAGCAAAAGGCGATCGAATGGGTCTTTGTGCAAAGGGGGTAATTTGGCTAATTGAGTAATTGTCGTTTCACTAATCGACAAACTGGCAATCTGGTGTCTTTCACGCTGTTTGGGAACGTAAATTTCCGGTGATTCTGGCAAAGGCAATTTTCCCAATTGATATTTAATCATCGCTTCCCATACGGAAACGACACCGAGGTACACTTCATTTTCTTGACTACTAATCGCATCACGACATCTTTCAGGCAGTCGCCTATCGTTGGTCAGCAACCAGAGAAAAATATGAGTATCTAGGAGGATATTCATGGATTGTCAAACAAGTCAATTATTTCTTCTGGTAGGGGATCGTTGAAATCATCGGGGACGATAAATTCCCCTTCGCATAAACCGATAGGACGACGTTTTTTTTGAGGTGTACTTGTTGAGATCGGTTTGATTTCAGCAATGGGGCGATCGGCTTGAGTAATGATCAGGGTATTGCCTTCTTCGATCAATTTTATAAATCCCGACCAATTTTTTTGAATGTCATCTATATTTAGACTAATCATGGTATTTTAAGGTTGAAAAAATTTCGATCGGCGTTGGTTTTGCTGAAGCCGTTTTTTGAAATCCGATGTGTGATGTCCGACTCCCATTTCGATGAAGTCAGCTTTTAGGGTTTGGATGGTTTCTTGTTCTTGAGCAATTTGAACGCAAATCCTGGAAAGCCAAAGTATAGCTTGTATCCAAAAAATAAATATTTTCATTGGTCATACAGATGGCGATCGTGGTCGATCGCACCATCCTCGACATCACATTCCACAGGATTTGAACCCAAATCCCCAATCGAGGATGTTTTGGGGACTGCCGTAATAATAATTTTATCCTCTTCTTGAAGAATCTCAAATTCTTGGTTTTCTCCTAACAAGCCTTTGGGAATTAATAAGCCCTGTTCTGTCGCGGTTAATTTCATGTCCGATCGCCTCGATTACTGAGATTGGGCTAAAAAGCATCTTTGATCGTAACAAATTTAGGTCATTTCTGTCATCTTCTGGGAGCTTTTAGCATTGTTGGGGGAAAAGCATTGAAAGCGATCGCACCCCTTTCAGTCGTCGTCCTCCGCCTCGTCCAGGTGTTCGGAAACGTCGCGGTAAAGGTTGAAAATGTGATGGTCTTTGAGCCCGTACACCACATTTCTGCCCCGTTTCTGATACCTGACAAACCGCATGGTGCGGAGAATTCTCAGTTGATGAGAGACGGCAGATTCGGTCATTTGGACGGCGGCGGCCAGGTCGCGCACCCGCATTTCTTTCAGGGCTAGGGCCGACAAGATCCGCCAGCGGTTCGGATCTCCTAAAATACTAAAAAATTCTGCCATGCGTTGAGCTTTTTCGACGCTCAAAATTTTTTCCACGGCCCGGGGGGGCGCGGAGTCTGGGTCTGGGCGGGCATTCGGGTCAGCGGTGTCAGACATAAGGGGGTGCGGAGGTTTCGACTGCGGTGCGGATCGATACCGATCCTGAAGAAATTGTTAAGCTTCCAGAATCTAATATCTGAAAGCCTGTTCAGATGTTATGGTAGTAACCATGAAAGCTTGTTCAAGCTTTAGTCTATTGTATCTTCAGGAGAAGTTGTGATGACGACCGCCACCCAAATCAAATGTGCCTGCGAGTCCTGTCTGTGCGTTGTCGATACCGCCAAAGCCATTCAAAAGGATGGCAAGTATTACTGTAGCGAAGCCTGTGCCAACGGCCACCCTGACGGCGATGGCTGCGGCCATGCGGGATGTAACTGCCACAGTTGAAACCAATATTTGTGGCGGCAGAGATGACGATTTTCGGTCAACCTGTCGCCACTTATTTTTGTGGAAATTTTGCGCGATCGCATTCCCAGATATAACCCGACAAAAAACTTGTCCCTTTTTTGCCTTCACGCACCATAAGGTCCGATCTGAATCTACAAAAAATTTTAACTTTTCCGGATCAAGAAAATACTACTTCCGACAATGAGAAATGCGATACCCCACCACAGCGAGTCCCAGGGCAAAACCTTGAGTGAAAGCGTTACGATACCCGACGTGATCAGAGACCATCCGATGGTCGTGCGATATTTTAGCATGAAATAACGTCCTCGAATGAAGAGCGAAGGGTTAAATCCCCCTCTCCGAATACAATATCTAGCTGGATGGAACCCAACTTTATACTGTTGAGGTTAACTGAAAAATCCGATATCGACCTCTATCTGTAGACTTATTCGAGACAGCCGATCGCCCCCCGGTTGCACTTCAACGATAAAACCCGCCCCCTCTATTTGACTTTTACACCTGATCAAATTCCTGAGATATGGCTTTCATGAATGCACAGATCGATGAGGCGATCGCATCTCCAATCATTTGCCCGTTTCAACCCCTCTTAAAACCCGGCCAACCCCCGCGCCGCCAAAGCCATTTCATTCCAGGTGGGAGGGCGATAATCCCGATGGTAGGCGCGATCGACGTATCCCACCGGACTCGGCAGTTCGTTCCACTTCATTTCCCCGTTGAGAAACCGTTTTAATTTCTGTTCCCAATCTGGGGGATATTCTCGGATAATGGGATGTTTGATAATCACAGGTTTTGACTCACCCCGATCGCCCACAATATCGAGACTGAGAATACCCAGGGGACGGACGAAAATTCCCGTTCCAAACATCAAAAACTCTTCCGATTTGAAGTTATTTTGCTTGAGGAGAATGACGAAATGTCCGCCTTCCGGAATTGGGTAGGGAATGGTGGCGCGATCGCCAACGGGTTCCACTTCGATATTGTAACCGTGAGTCAGTCCCAAATCCAACGTCGTATCTTCGTACTCGCGATCGGGATGGGGGATCAAAATCGTGAACTGATGCAACTCCAACCACGGATTATCGATCGCTTCGTTTGTCTCCCGTTTCCGTTCGGTGTAGCGCTTTTGCATCTCCTGACTCACGTAGCTTTCGCGATCGCACAGGTGAATCAAAGACATATTGATCACGCATCTGTCAAATGGCGTGACTCCCAACGTCCCTTGCATCATCGGATAGATTCCTTTTTCGGCTCAAGAAATAGTCTAAGTGATGGCACAATTAAGAACGGTAGTTCTAATTACATTTTAACTCAAAAGAGATCGTTTATACCAGATTTATCATTTTTTTATCTTTGCCGCGGGTAAAATTGTCAACACTTTCGCCTTTTCTGGTCATCCTTCAGTTCACCCAAAAATCGGGCGCGATCGCCCTTCATCCGCCAAAATTGACAATTGCCAGAAAGCCACATCAAATCCGACGAGTCGGAAGCCGGAGCATTAATTAAAAATTAATCATGATTAATTTTTAATTTTTAATTGTTCAAAACGCCGACGGCATCAACTGCAGCGGACCCAATCCCAACTCCTGGGGGGAGAGCGATCGCACCTCCAGCAGGGCCATCATATCCTTGAAACCCGGTTGACCCCGGGAGGCGCCCGTCAGACCCATCGCGATGATCAGGCCGCACCAGCCTCGGGTTTCGCTGCAGCGTCGCTCCCACTTTTTCCGGGCTTCCCGGTGAGTAGGGTCGTCCTCTTCAAACTCCCCGAACAAGTGCAAATCGCCGTCTTCGGTTTTCAAAATTCCCAGGTCGTAATTTCGACCCTCCGCCGGATCTTCCCCCGGGTTGAAACAGATGCCGATCAACCCCCCGGCGTCCTGCAAATTCTGAATCAACGCCTGGGCTTTCGGCTTGGAAGTTTGAATCAAAATCACCGGCAAGCCGTCTCCTTCCTCGGGAATTTCCACCTCCGGGGGTTGGTGAAACTTGGCGTGTTCCCGCAAATACTCAGCCGTCTCCCAGGGAACCACGCCCAAACTCAAAAACGACTTCGGGGGAACCAGATCGTCCCGCAACACCGGGACATCGAATTCCAACTCCTCCTCCTCGGCTTCCGCCTCGTTCACCATCTCCATCAGTTCGTCCGCCACCTCGGGGAGGGTTTCCACCTTCACCGAAATCAGCTTTTTGCCCTCCTCCGGCTGGGGAGACGGAATCCGATATCGCTTGGAGAGACTAGGGAAGGCACGGGGACTCAACTTGTAGCGGAAATCGCGCAAAAAGCGGTGCAGGGCTTCCAGAGCCACCAGCATCAGCCCCGCCTCTTCGTCGTAGAGGATCGATCGCAGCCCTTCGAGGGGGTGGAGGTTGCCGAAATTGGGCTGA
Source organism: Lyngbya sp. CCY1209 (assembly GCF_035615495.1). Classification (GTDB taxonomy): domain Bacteria; phylum Cyanobacteriota; class Cyanobacteriia; order Cyanobacteriales; family Microcoleaceae; genus Limnospira. The sequence goes on from NZ_JAJENU010000586.1 coordinate 23,578, forward strand.
ATTTCCGAGAGTGGCAGGGCCGCCCAATTCACGTCATCGTCATCGTCCTCGTCCAATTCCTGCGATCGCTCGAAGGTAACGAACAGGCAATCCTGGGTCAAAAAAGCCTCTTCCAGGTTGTCGAAAGGTTCCCGGACCACCACCCGCTCTCGAAACCGTCGCAGGGAGTCCAGGGAGCGGTACATCAGCACCCCGTAATCCATCCCCAGCTTGCCCAGGGTGGACACATAGAGGGTGCCGACATCGAACTGATTCACCTCGAGGGACAAAATTTGATGTTCGCCCAGCTTCTCCCAGGGCGCATCCCGCCAAATTTCGTAAGCTTTTTCCGTGAGGGCCTCCGCATACTGGCGGGGGAGTTGGGGGGGGCGGGAGTCCGCGACTTCCTGAAGTCCCCGAAAGATCTCGTCGATGAGCGGCAGGTCCGGCACGTAGTCGATGACGATATCGAGATCCTGCAAGACGCCGCGCAGGAAAAATTGGATTTCCCGATCTTTGACGACAATTTTTTGGGGCCGAGCCGCCGGTGTCGGACTTTGGGGGTGCTCCATCGCCCGCAGCAGGGTCCGGACGATCGCTTCGGGTCCCATCTCGGCCGGCACCATATCCATCGCCCGCACCATCCCTTGGGACCCGTCCACCCAAATGATACATTCGCCGCCCGCCTCGGCATCTCCCTCCAAACTCGCACCGGACTCCGGAGCGATCGGACGGCGGTCGCCCTCCCACACGCTCGGAATGGCGGGTAAATTTTGCAGCCGACGGAGGGTTGAAGCGTTGAGACGTGCCATTGAGATCCTATTTTTTTCGGTTCTGCTACCAGACTACGATCCTACATAATTCTCAGACGAAGTTGCTAGGTTCTTCAAATCACCCCGTCTCGATCCGAAATTGCCGATCGCGCCATCGGGTGAAGGATCGGTCCGCGATCAACTGCCGAGTCGGACATCTCGGAACCGGGATGGATGTCGGAGGCCCAGAGGGCTTGGATCGCTCATATCAATTAATTGTATGGCAAAATGAGTCTGGCAGAAGACCCGGACGCCCCGAAAAGTCACGCTGCCGCGATCGAAATGATCCATTTCCCCCCCTCCACCCCCTTCAGATCCGGTGAATTTCGATGGCGGGTTTCACCCAAATGAAGTTGAGTTGATACAATACAAGTTAAATTCGGCATAGATAAAAAGTTTTGAAGCGTTCGCAATCATAAGGAGTTGGGACAACCCATGACACAAGCCACTCAGCCTCAAGCCCAGGGCATTCAGATGACGGATTCCGCCATCAAGCAGGTGCTCTTCCTCCGGGAAAAGCAAGGACAAGACCTCTATTTGCGCGTGGGGGTTCGTCAGGGCGGATGTTCCGGGATGTCTTACATGATGGATTTTATCGCCCCCGACCAGATCCAGGAAACCGATGAGACCTTCGACTACGAGGGTTTCCAAGTCGTCTGCGACCCGAAAAGCTTGCTGTACATCTACGGCATGGTCCTCGACTACAGCGACTCCCTGATCGGCGGTGGCTTCCAGTTTACCAACCCCAATGCCAGCCAAACCTGTGGCTGCGGCAAGTCCTTCGCCACTTAGGGGAGTAGGGGAGGCAACAGCTCATCTGGCAATAGGCAACAGGAAGTGGAGATTCTCTGCCTCCTGTGCCTCCTGTGCCTCCTGTGCCTCCTCTGGACTTAAACCGGATCTGATCTCAGTTCCCATGGCACTCGATCCGCTACAATCGGGGGCGATCGGTTTTTGATCTCGTCAGATCACCGATCGCCTTTGTCCTGTCGCAGAATGAATGGAGTAGACCGCCGTGACGACCCAAACCCCGGAAGAACTGTTTAAGGAAGGATTCGAGCGCTACCAGGCGGGGGAAGCGCCCGAGAATATCATCCCCGTATTTCGCCAAGTGTGCGATCGCGCCCCGAAAAATAGCAACGCCTGGACGAGTCTGGCTTGGCTGTACCTCCTCGCCGACAAACCCAACGCCGCCTACAAAGCCGCCAAGTCCGCCGTCAAGTTGAATCCCCACGACCCCCAAGCGCGGGTGAATTTGGCCCTGTCGATGTTGGAGTTGAATAAAACCGGCGTCCGCTCCCATGTGGAAATGGCCCAACAGATGATTATGGCCGATTCCGATTGGCTCGAGGAGGTGAAAAAGAATTTTCAAGAGGGATTGGCGCGAAAGCCGGATTGGAAAAGTTTGAACCGAGTCAAACGGTGGTTGCTGGAAGTGTGACCCCGAAAAATGCCATATTGTTGGCAGTATCGCCCCCAAAACGGGAGCTCCGCCCGGGCGATTTTCGGTGAAGATGAGTATAGATACGGGGCGGCTTCTTCAAACTCCTTTACAAAAGATAATATTATTTAACCGACAATTCGAGTTGTAAATGATAAGATTTGGTAACTTCACTCATTAACAAACCCGATCCGGTTGACAGATTCATTTTGATAACAGAAGGAGTTGAAAGATTATGAGTAATGATACCCAAGTCTACGTCAAGGCTGAAACCCGCAACCACAAAGGCTTTTTTGTCCACCAGGGCGCCTACAAACTCAAAAACATCGAAGATTCCGGATGGGCGCTGATCTGCCTGGATTCCGTCTGCTATTACGTCGATCCCGATAACTTAGAAACCACCGAGCCAGGAGAGGGAATCGAATCTTAAGGTTGAACAACTGAAATAATCAACCCGTAAAAATACCCACCGATCCCCTCTCTGAGGGAGCTGTCCTGGCCCAAGGACAGCTATTTTTTTTGACATCATATCATGTCCGCTCAAATAGTTTGAATCCCAACTATTTCTACAATATAGCCAGGAGCGCTCTAGTGGTCAAAGTTTCGGAAAGGGGGCTGTACCCGAAACCCTGATAGAACGGTGATTTGAGTTCCCTATTCCCTATTTTCTATTACGGATTACCTGCGCGCTGCGCTATAATCAGAAATCTGTATGATCACTGACGATCCGAACTTAAGATCAGGCGGGGTGGCAGTGGCGCTGGTGCAGGGAAGATAAAATTGCGGCCATGCGATCGGAAGCGGTGACGGAATAACCCCCTTCTTTGTAGGCGTCGGGTTGCCAAACTTTCCACCCCCCGCCATCTTCGTCGAGGACGGCAAAGACTTCCTGTTCCATCGAAATTTCGGGATTGATTTCCGTGTCGTGGGATGCTTCGGGATACAGTTGAACTTTGATCACGTATCGTTTGATATCAACGCATTGCTTGGACATAAAATTCTGACTCCTAGTCGTGCTCGTTCAATAACCGGCGAGAGCACCCTCAGTTTGGGGGTTGAACAACCCGATTTTTGAGGTTGAAAGACCCGAAATAGAAAGCTCTGACTCTCTGGGAGAGAACCTATATCTAGGTTAGCCACCGACATCCTGTATCAACCACAGTACGATTACTGAACTTTAGTTTCCGTTTCAATACCTGGGTGGGGGCGAAATCTCCGAGAAATTACGGAGCGATCGCCCGCCACTGATGAGTTATACAGTTTCGCCGTCACTCATACCGGATCATTTTTCGTACCAAATCGCCTCCACCCGCCGAGCGATCGCCTCCGCCTCCGCCTGTCGGATATCCGGGTTGTCCGCGTCGATCAATACCGTCACGTGACCCAATTTTCGGCCCGGGCGGGACTCGGTTTTCCCGTACCAGTGGACCTTCGCCCGGGGGATCGCCGCGAGTTGTTCCCGCTTTTGCAAATCGTCAGATTTGGCGAACTCGAACCCCAACAAATTCACCATCACCGCCCCCCCGCACTTGAGACTCGGATTTCCCAGGGGCAAGCCGCAAACCGCCCGCAAATGTTGCTCGAATTGGGAGGTTTCGCAGGCATCTAAACTGAAGTGGCCGGAATTGTGGGTGCGGGGAGCGATTTCATTCACCAAAATGCGCCCGTCGGCCGTCAGGAAGAACTCGATCCCGAACACCCCCACCACGTCCAACCCCTTGAGGAGGGTGCGGGCGATCGCATCCATGGACGCCGCCGCATCCGCCGCGATATTCGCCGGGGCGATGACGCGGTGGCACACCTGGTCCTCTTGGACCGTCTCCACGATCGGGAAAATCGCCACGTCCCCCGCCACCGAACGGGCTGCGATCGCAGCCAATTCCCGCTCGAAGGGGACGAACTCCTGCAACAACATGGGGGGATAGCCGAATTTCGCCCAAGTTCGGGCCAGGGTTTCCGCATCGGGGATGATGAAGGTCCCCTGGCCGTCGTAGCCGTGGCGTCGGGCCTTCAAAACCACCGGATAGCCCAAACCGTGGTCGATGTCGGGGTCGCCGTCGCCCCCAACCCGGGTCAATGCCTCGAAGCGCGGCACGGGGATTCCCAGATCCCGCAACTGACACAGTTGGTCAAACTTGTCCAGCAGTGGCGCGAGGGCTTCCAGACGGGGGCGGAAACAGACTCCCGACTGAGCTAGGACTGATAAGGCATCCAGGTCGATAAACTCGTTTTCAAAGGTGATCACATCGCAGCGTTTCGCCAATTCTGCGGTCGCCCCCGCATCTTCGATCGCCGCCAGAACCGTATCCGCGGCGAAGGGAACGGCCGGATCGCTGCCGTGGGGGGTTTGCACGATCAGGGACAGGCCCAGATCCCGGGCCGCGCCCCCCATCATCCAGGCCAACTGTCCGCCGCCGATGACCCCCACTCGGGTGAGGGTCTGAGTGGAACGGGGAATAACAGGTGTGACATTCATGGGCGCGACAACCTAGCTCAACCTTCCCATTTTATAGCGCCACACGCGGGGAGCTGGGAATGCATCAACAATAAATAATTATCAATTATCAATGATCAATTATCAATTATCAATGATCAATTATCAATTATCCTCACAGCCACTCGATCTGTCTGGCCTGTTCCGAGAGGACAGCTTCCCGCTGGCCTTCTGCCCGCGATCGCGCGTTCAGCAGGCCGATGGGGGTACCGATCGCGTCCACCCAGTCCCCCCGGCCGGCGATCGCTTTCAAACCTTTGGCGGGAAATTCCTTCACCAGCCAGCGCCCCAGGCGGTAGGCGTAATCTGCGGGTGTCATCTCTTTCATCAAGTCCACCCCGTGCAGGTCGTGGAGGTAGCGGTTGGACTCCCCGTAACGCCGCCACTGGCTGCGGAGCGATCGCAGGGTGGCGCGGTGGCGGTGTCTGACCACCGCCTTTTCCATGAAGGCCAGTTGGTAGTCGGTGTCGCGCTGGATGCGCCAGCACAGGTCTGCGTCTCCCCCGGTGGTGAGGTGGGGGCGGAACAGCCCCGCCTTGACGAAAGCCTCCCGTCGCACCGCCAAATTCGCCGTCTGGCCGTAGGGGTAGAAGGGGTGGGCGAGGGTGTATTTTTGGGAAAGAGTGTCCTGGCGATCGGCGTGCCGTTCCAGGAGGGTGTCGCCCGGTAGGGCGAGGATTTCCCCCACCACCAGGCCAATTTGATCGTCCTGGAAGGGTTGCAGCAGGGCTTCGAGCCATTGGGGTTCGGGGCGGCAGTCGGCGTCGGTGAAGGCGATAATTTCCCCCGTGGCGGCGCGGATGCCGCGGTTGCGGGCGGCGTAGGAACTCTGAATTTGGGTTTCCGAGAGGGGGCGCAGGGGAAAGGTCGGGTCTTCGGCGGCGGCGAGGAGTTCCGGGGTGCGATCGCGGCTGTTGTTGTCCACCGGCAGGTATTCGACGTCGGTGGCGGGGTAGGTCTGCGATCGCAGGCAGGCGATCAGGTCGGGGAGGTCGGTTTCGCCGTTATAGATGGGAATGACAACGGAAACGTAGGGCATGGTCGGGGTGGCCGGGTGGAAGTCAAAACAGTTGCATACACTTTTATAGCGCTGCGCGCGGTCCTCGAGCATCGGGAATCGGGAATCGGGAACTGAAACGGCTTTTCTATAAGGGTTTTAACAAGGGGATAGAGCCCCTGGTTCTGACCCCATTTCAACTGTTACCACGCCATCGCTCGTTGCTATATTTTCTAACTTCGCCGGTTCCCAAACTACAAACCCATCAGGCGCCGAGGACGAGGCCGACCCAGACCAGCAGGGCTTGGACGAGGTAGAAACAGCCCACCACCTGGGTTTCCGACCACCCGCACAGCTCCAGGTGGTGGTGGAGGGGGGCCATTTTGAACAGGCGTTTCCCAACGCCGTCGGGGCCTTTGGTGGCTTTGTAGTACAGGACTTGGGCGATCACGGAGAGGGTTTCGGCCAGGAAAATACCGCTCAAAATCAGTAACACCCAGAGACTATTGCTGAGGAGGGCGACACCGGCTAGGGCTCCCCCCAGGGCTAGGGCGCCCGTGTCCCCCATGAAGACTTTGGCGGGGTTGCGGTTGTGGGTGACGAATCCCAGGCAACTCCCGGACAGGCAGACGCAAAACAGGGTTAATTCCGGGGAGGTGGGGGCGAGGTGGGCGGCCATCCCCAAAAATGCGATCGCCCCCAATCCCCCCATCAAGCCGTCCACCCCGTCCGTCAGGTTGGTGGCGTTGCTTTCGGCAACTTGGACGAAGGTAGCCAGGGGCCAAAAGAGCCAGCCCAGGGATAATGTCAGGCCCAGGGGTAGGGCGATCGCGGACGCCGCGTCGGGTCCGGTCCGGGCCATCCACAGACAAAACAGCACTGCAAATCCGACTTGCAGCGCCAGTTTCATTTTGGGCGAGATGCCCTTGTTGGATTTCCGTCTCAAAATTTGCCAGTCATCCAGCCATCCGATCGCCCCGTAGGCGAGGGTGAGGGTACACACGGCGATGACATCCGGGTAGAAGCCCGATCCGGCCGCGGCGGTGGCCACTCCCACCGGGATGAAAAAGATGCCGCCCATCGTGGGGGTTCCGGCTTTCTTGAGATGTCTCTGGGGGCCGTCTTCCCGGATGAACTGTCCGGCTTTGATCCGCCTCAACATCGGCACCGTCCACTGTCCGGCGGCGCCAACCGCCAGAGCGCAGATGACGAAGGGCACGAACAGGGACATTTGGGCCGGCAGCAGCTCGTTGGCGATTACATCCAAGCCGACGAGGAAAGCGCCCGAGCTCAAACTCAGAAAGAGTAGCAAGTGCCATCCCGCAAGTTTGGGCGACCTGGAATCAGCAAATTTACTATCCACGGTTTTTTTGAATCAATCCTCAACACCAAAGAACTCGCGAGCAATTTGTCAAACGCATCTGCTCCACGGGAACGCCTCAACCGCCGTCCATCCCCCGCAACCCGTCACGCCGTCTTATTCTTCCATTTCTTCATCGTTGTCCCCGTAGTCGTCGGACGTATCATCGACGATGAGTTCGGAAATTTCCTCTTCCTCTGGTCTGTAACCCTCGACCGGTTCGAGGGTATCCCGAGCAATCAGGCGTCCGGTGCGCTTGAGCCAGTCCAACAGCGACTCTTGCTGTTTGGATGGGATCACGTCGGCCGGTTCGTGAACAGGAGTTTCCCGCAAAGAAGGATTGAATACCTCTTTGGATTGGCTCTCGTCAGCCTTTTCCGGGATGGAAGTTTCTTCTTGCAAAGAAGGATTTGGCATGGGTTCGAGTTTCGCGATTCGATCTATAGAGGTTAATTGCATGGAAGGGTCGATACCTCCCCCGTCCGGAAGAGGTCGGGGTCGGTTCGATTTAGAATGGGAGCTGGGGAGAAATCGGCTCCCGGGGTGGGGGCCGTTCGAGACGGGTCGAAGGAATTGATAATTGTCAATTTTTAATCGTCAATTGTCAATTCTTCCCGGCACCCCCATTCGAGCTTCCGCCTTCCATTGTGCCTCAAGCGATCGGGATGAACGGCGAGGCTAAGGCGAGCACTCAACAATTTACCACGATTCTCTAAACAATCTACTGGCCCGACAAACTTTTTCCGCAATCCGGGAGCCCTCAAAGTCTCCGCTATTTCTCGATGATGGTAGGTTAGGATCTAATCATCCGATCGGTGCGATCGCCTGTCCGTACCACGAGGAGAAGTGAGATGATCGTCTGTCCCAATTGCAACCACCAGAACCCCGAGGGGGCGACCCAGTGCGAGGCTTGCTACACCCCCCTGCCGACGACTACAGACTGCCCCAATTGTGGCGCCACCGTCCAGACGGACGCGGCGTTTTGCGGCCAGTGCGGTTACAACCTGCAGCCGAGTCCCGGCGACGAGGAAAATCAAAATCCGGCGGCGATTCCCACCCAAGTCTCGCCCCCCCCAGATTTGACCGCTCCCGACCCCATCCCCGACCCCGAGCCGCTCTCGACCGCTGCACCGGTGGCTACATCTAATCTATCTCCGACCCCAGCCCCGACCATCTCCCCGGACTTGCCGGAAACGCCGATACCCGACCCGGCCGCCGCCCCCCCCGTTTCTCCCGCGCCTCAACCCGCCGCGCCGATCGCCGCCGTTTCTGGGGCCACCAACCCGGCGACCCAACTTCAAAAACAGTCCGCCTCGTTGATGCACGTCCAAAGTCAAAATCAGTTGGAGTTGCCCCCCAACCTCTCGGTGATTCACATCGGCAAACCCAACGATTTGGTGCCGCCGGACGTTGACGTTTCCGGCTTCCCCCACGCCGAGGTGGTGTCCCGGACCCACGCTGATATTCGGGTCGAGGGGGATGCCTACTACATCGAAGATGTGGGCAGCTCCAACGGAACCTACATCAACAACATCCCCCTGCCGAAAGGCAACCGCCACCGCCTGCGGCCGGGCGATCGCATCTCGTTGGGCAAGGGGGATCTGGTGTCTTTCATCTTTCAGTTGTCCTAGTCCCCGGTCGAGCTCCGTTCGGGGGGCGCACTCGACATTTCGGGTTCTCACCGGCGAAAATGGGGTGGGGACGCCGCTTGGCTTGCCCTCACAATTGCCCGATACAATTATTTTTGGGTGCCCTCTTGAAATTCAACACTGGCAATGTGATTACCCTAACTCTGTTACACCCTCGACCGTCCATTCCGGTGCGAAGTTGGACGTTTGAAGAAGATACGGTCGTCCGGATCGGGCGATCGCTCAAAAATCAGGTTGTGCTTTACAGTTCTGTCGTCTCCCGCTTTCACGTCGAACTGCGCCGCGTTGGCCGGATCTGGAAGGTGATCAATTTGGGAACCAACGGAACTTACATCGACGGCCTGCCTATTATCGAGGAGGCGATCGCGGACGGACAAATCATCCACCTGGCAATCTCGGGTCCTCAAATCCGATTCAACCTCGGCCAACCTCAATACTCGCTCTCATCTCCCAAATCTTCCTTTCATTCATCTCATATCCTGCGAACTCCCGACGCGGGAATTCAACTCGAAGTTCTCCCCACACTGCCATCGTCGGAATGTGATGTGCCGGAACCGTGGGATCGGGAGGAGATCACCGAAACCGAACCGGTTCGAGATCCTTAGTGGGTCGGGGAAGACAATGGATTCTGAGTCGGAAATCAATCGATCCGAATCGGTACTGATGTTATTCTAGGGAAGAGTCTGGTAAGCCGTCCGGATTGGCAATTGCCAGAATCTGCCATTTCGGGCGCGGGTCGTGGCGGGCAATCCCCATCGGAGGGGCGGGAATCCATTCTCCCGGAAAGCCACCAACTTCTCATCTGTTGCCCCGGCGGGTGTTCCCAATGAGTGGTTCGGTCCGACACCATTTAAAGCTGCCCCATTCCGATTTGTTCGCGGTGTAAATTGTCGTGTGATTACTCTGATTCTGCTTCATTCAAATCGACCGCTTCCGCTGCACCATTGGGCTTTTGAGGACAAGCCGATCGTGCGGATCGGCCGGGCCAAAGATAACGATGTTGTCGTCGGAAATGCGGTCGTTTCCCGGCACCATCTGGAGCTGTGGAACAAAGCATCCGGATGGGAACTGGTCAATTTCGGTGCGAACGGCACTTATGTCAACAATCAGACGGTGACAAAAAAACGGATCGTCGATGGCATGGTGGTGCGACTCGGACACACCGGACCGCGCCTTTTAATTCGCTTGAAAGCGACGGCAGTCCCCACGACCGAAAAGCCGATTCCGGACTTGGAGGAATTGGCGGCGACGGAAATCACGGAACCGGACTCGGACACGACCCACATCGAATTTTTTGACGACGATGACGAGTGAAACTCACGTTGGCGACAACCGTTCGAGTTCCTCCACCACCCGTTCGAGTTCCTCCACCACCGGGGTTGACCGGGCTTGGCGAAAAGCCTCCACCAGTGATCGATAATACCAGAGTGTGCCGTCCCGCCGGCCGGTGAATCGCTCCCACAACTGTTCCCCAATTTGGCGGTAATCTTTTAAAATGGTGCGGGCGTTGTAGAGTTTGTCACAGGCCGACACCAACCGCACCGAGTCGGAGGCTGTGGGGATGTGGGCGATGTAGGCTTCTTTCCGTTCCCGCCAGGGGGGTTTCGGGCTGGTGTGGCTGTCGGTGCAACCCTCGACGATTTCCAACACCCGATCGCCGAACCGCTTTCGGATCTCTTCGCCGGTTTCCGCTCCCCCCTGATCTTCGATCGCGTCGTGGAGGAGGGCCGCGATCGCCTCGTCCTCGTCCGCCCCGTATTCCAGGGCCAAGCTGGCCACTCCCAACAGATGGGAAACGTAGGGGACTCCAGACCCCTTGCGAATCTGATCGGCGTGCAATTCCGTCGCGTAGGTCAGGGCTTCGGTAAATCGGTCGGATAATCGCATTTTTCCGTTCTAAATCTACGATTTAATATAACCCAATTTTGCGATCGTTGTGCTTTAATAATAAAGGCGCATTTTGAATTGTAATGGAACGGTTTCGAGTCGAAGTTATCGCCAAAACCCCCAACCCGCAACAGGTCATTTACGCGGCGATGCATCAGGATTATACGGATGGATTTGTCTTCGACGAGCGGGAGTCCTGGCCCTCGGAGTCGGAAGCCGGGGAAATTATTGTCAAACGTCTTCTGGCCGGGGAACGGGGACACTACGGCCCCCTGGAACACCCATCTATTGTGTTCAACTGCGGCTATTTTCCTCACAGCGTCATGCAGCAGGCGAGAACTCACCGGGTGGGAATTTCTTTCGACGTGCAATGTTTGGCGGGTGATACAGAAGTCACCTTTATTAAAGCCGGCGACAGTTTGAGAAAAATAAAAATTGCCGATTTATACGATATTTGGGAAAACGGAGAAAAAGCGATTCGGACTTGCAAAATTGTCGATCGCAACGGCGAACCGCCGGGAGAATACCGCCGCGATGCCAAGAAACAGATTCAGAAAATGTCCCTGCGGGTTCTGAATGAGGAAACCGGAACTTTTCAAATCGGTCACGTCAATCATGTGATGTGTAGCGGTTTACAACCCATCTATCGGCTGACGCTTGCAGATGGAAAAACCCTAGATTGTACGGTCAATCATCGTCTTCTGACTGTCGAAGGTTGGCAGAGTATGGGCGATGCTTTGGGTTTGATAGTTGACGACAATCACGAAGTTTTGGCGACGACGAAAGATTGCGAGTTGATGTGCAATGGAGTTTTGCAAATAAATCCAGAATTAGAGTTCACATTTAAGGAGCGAACAAATCAATATAAACTCACCAATAAACAACTGAAAGCGCATCCGGTAAAAGTCACTCAAATCGAATACATTGGCAAACAAATGACTTACGATATTGAGGTCGAGGGGCCGTGGCATAATTTTGTTGCCAATGGAATTGTGGTTCACAATTCTTATCGGTACACGGGAAATCAGATCGTCGAACTTGTCGAGGGCAAAAAAGATTTGGAAGATATCTTTTATTTGCGTCCCGTGGGAGAGTACAGCGATCGCCAAGGGAAAAAATACTATTATTCCCCCGAACAGCGTCAGGCGGATTTGGACTGGTGTTTGGAAGCGGCGAAACGCTACAAAGCCGATTTGGAAAATGGCTTTTCGGAAGAACACGCGAGGGGAAAAATCCCCTTCGATTACCGCCAGCATTTCGTGGTGAGTTTCAATCTGCGATCGCTCCTACACTTCCTGGATTTGCGCTTCAAAAAAGATGCCCAACTGGAAATCCAAAAACTCTGCGATCTGATCTGGCCCCACGTCGAAGACTGGACGCCCGCGATCGCCCAGTGGTACCAAAAAAGTCGCCTCGGCAAAGGCAGACTCGCACCATAATTAGGGTGTGGGGTGTCGGGTGTGGGCGTATGCTATACGCCCACACTATTTCTCGGTCTGTTTTCTGTGATAGCACTATAGTGACTGGTTGGGGTAATGAACTCTGCTTACAAGTAAGAGCCAGAAAAATATTGTCTTCAGAAAAAATTTATCCTCATATCAAGTCCCGTTGATCGCCAACAGCGTCAGAGAGCGCCAGAATCACCGTATGATAAAGGTTTAACCCGATTGACGGTGCCGGGTTGATGTCGAGTAATCAGGTGGACTTGATATCAGACTGAAAATACTATACTATAATATGGTAGTGTAGGGTCTGGTTAGTTCAAATGAACAAAATAACTCATGAAGGTGAAATTCATCTCGGCAACGCCACTATAGCTTGTTATATTTTAGAAGATGGCAGACGAGTCTTATCTAGTAGAGGGATGCAGAACGCGCTCAAAATGGTAGATGAAGAAGATGGGAGTCGAACTCCAGGAAGTAGATTGAATCGATATTTAGATCAGGAAACTTTGAAACCATACTTATATAAAGGCAAGTCAGAAGACCATTTCAAACCGATAGTTTGTTATAAAGGAAAAACCAAAATTAATGGTTATGAAGCAACTGTTCTTATAGATCTATGCGATGGTTTCCTAGAAGCGCGAAAATATATACCTTTGGGACCCAGGCAAGAAATCATAGCGTCTCAGTGCGAAATTTTAGTCAGAAGCTTTGCAAAATTAGGATTAATCGCTCTAATTGATGAAGCGACAGGCTATCAATATGACCGAGAAAAAGATGCGCTTCAAAAAATTATAAAAGCCTTTGTTATTGAGGAATTGAGAGCTTGGCAAAAAACATTCCCGGATGTTTATTATCGAGAAATATTTAGACTGAGAGAATGGGATTTTACAGTATCGGGGATCAAGAAAAGACCCGGAATAGTTGGAAAATGGACAAATCAGTTGATTTACGAGCAACTTCCTGAAGGTGTTTTGGAAGAACTTAAAAGAAAAACGCCCAATAACGCAAGATTATTCCAAAGTCTAACCCCGGATGTTGGAGAAAAAGCTTTAAAATCACAATTAGATGCAGTAATTACTCTCATGCAAGCTTCTGACACATGGGAAGAATTTCAAGTTTCTTTTGAAAAAGTCGTTCAAAGAAGAAAAGGACAATTTGAACTTGATTTTGACGATCCTTCAGCCGGGTAGAAAAATTTTAGTTGTCCTGTCCAAAGATTGAACTTGAAAATATTGTTATAACACCTTAAGCTTCACCAATAGTTTACCTATTGAAAGTTTGATGAAGACAGATGGTAAATACTCGACAACTTCAATCCATAAAAATCCCACATGAAACTGCAAGTCAAACGTCTCAATCCGTCCGCAATTCTGCCCAAATACGCCCACGAGGACGACGCCGCCCTCGATTTGTTTTCCATCGAAAATTACGAAATTCAACCCGGGGAAAGTCACTTAATTCGCACCGGAATCGCGATCGCCCTCCCCCCCAATACGGAAGCCCAGGTTCGCCCCAGAAGCGGTTTAGCCCTGAAACATCAGATCACCGTTTTGAATACTCCCGGAACCATTGACGCGGGGTATCGGGGGGAAATCGGTGTGATTTTAATCAATCACGGCAAAACTTCATTTAACGTAACACCGGGGATGAAAATCGCCCAATTGGCGATCGCGCCCATTTTGCGGGTGGAAGTGGAGGCCGTCGAACAACTCAGTTTGACGGTTAGGGGCGATAATGGATTTGGATCGACAGGCTTCGGGGTATAAAATAATGGAAGATTTCCCCCAAAATTACGAACCGCCCATCAGACCCACTTGGGACGAGTATTTTTTGATGATGGCGAAATTGGCGGCGACGCGATCGACCTGTTTGGCGTTTCCCGTGGGGGCGGTGATCGTCAAAGATCGCCAAATTCTGGCGACGGGTTACAACGGTTCCCCCTCCGGTTCCGTCCACTGTACCGCCCAGGGATACTGCTATCCGGGACTCAGTAGCTGCGACGCCAGCAAAACCCTGCCCTCGCGGGCGGTTCACGCGGAGGCGAACGCGATCGCCCAGGCGGCAAAACACGGGATTTCCTGTACGGGGGCGAGTATTTACGTCACCCTCGAACCGTGCATTTCTTGTCTGAAATTGATCATTTCCGCCGGCATCAAAGAGGTGTATTACGAAACCGTTTTCAACAGCGGCGATAAGCTGATGGTTCGGGATCTGTTCGTCAACGATGGGTTAGTGACGCTCAAACAGATCAAACTGTCGGAGGAAATTGCTAAAAAAGCGGTGCTGTATCTCCTCAATCCGACTTCGGTTTCAGGTGTGAGATAGGGATGAAATGGGGCGCAGTTTGGGCGCCGTGCCTTGCGCCCCTACAGAACCGATAATTGGAGAGATTTTATGTTTTGCGGAAAGCGATCGCCTCACCTTGAAGCCATTTTGATGAGTTAGGCTGAGAGCGAATATGATGCGTCAAAAGTCTCAACGTTTGATCGCCGGAATCGGCGTCATTCCCCTGTTGTTGGTGACGGCTTGCAATCAGGCAAATAAAGGAACTCAACAAGAAGTTCCGGCAACCGTTGCAGCGGGCGATCGCGCCCCGATGGAGATGGAATTGAGTCAGCCGGAAGCACCGCCGGTTATGGCACCGCAAACGGCGTTAGAATCACGGCAAGAGGTTCCCAATACGGAAGCCTACGATCTGATCGAGGAAAATACTTTTCTACGGGCGGAAAGTAACCCCCTTTCCACATTTTCAATCGATGTCGATACGGCATCCTACAGCAACGTCCGCCGCTTTATCAATCGGGGGCAGCGTCCTCCGGTGGATGCCGTGCGGATCGAGGAGTTGATCAATTATTTTACCTACGATTATCCGCAACCGCAAGGGGAAGAACCGTTTTCAATTACGACGGAAGTTTCTCAAGCACCCTGGAATCCCCAACATCAATTGGTTCACATCGGTTTGCAGGGTAAAAAGATGCGGACGGAAGAACTGCCCCCCAGCAATTTGGTGTTTTTGTTGGACGTTTCCGGTTCGATGAACGACCCCAATAAACTGCCTTTATTGAAGTCCGGATTTCAGTTGTTGGTGGATCAATTGGATGAACGGGACAGCGTGGCGATCGCCGTTTATGCGGGGGCTGCGGGGGTGGTGTTGCCGCCCACGCCGGGAAGTGAAAAAGAGAAAATTATTGCCGCCATCAATAACTTGGAGGCGGGGGGATCGACGGCGGGGGGTGAAGGCATTCAACTCGCCTACGAACTGGCAACCCGGATGTCCGGGGAGGATAAAAATAACCGGGTGATTCTCGCCACGGACGGGGATTTTAACGTCGGCGTTTCCAGCGATGGGGAATTGGTGCGACTGATCGAATCCTACCGCGATCGCGGCATTTATCTCACCGTTTTGGGGTTCGGCACGGGCAATTATAAAGATTCCAAAATGGAAAAGTTGGCGGACAAGGGCAACGGCAATTACGCCTACATCGATAACTTGCTGGAAGCCAAAAAAGTTTTGGTCAGCGAGTTGGGCGGAACCTTGTTTACTATCGCCAAAGATGTTAAAATACAGGTGGAGTTCAACCCCGCCAAGGTGCAAGCCTACCGATTGATCGGCTACGAAAATCGCCGCCTGCAAAATCAAGACTTCAGCGACGATACGAAAGATGCGGGGGAATTGGGGGCGGGACATTCGGTGACGGCGTTGTATGAAATTATCCCCGCCGGGGTGGAGTCGGATGTGGAATTGCCGCCGGTTGACGAGTTGGCATTCCAGGAAAATACCGTCAGTCCCGAAGCCTATAAAAGTGACGAGTTGATGCGGGTTAAATTGCGGTACAAACCGCCGGAAGAAACGGCTTCTTTGTTGATTGAAGAAGCGGTGCGCGATCGCGCGATCGCCTTCAACCAAACTTCCGATAATTTCAAGTTTTCGGCTGCCGTCGCCGAATTTGGGATGCTGTTGCGGGATTCCGAATATCAAGGCAATTCCAGTTTCGAGCAAGTTTTGCAACTGGCGAACGAATCGAAAGGGGCAGATTTGGATGGTTATCGAACCGAGTTTATCCGCCTGGTTGAAACGATGCCGCAATAGGTGGGTAAAATCCACCATTATCCCCCTTGGAAAGGGGGACTTTGAATTGTAAAGCTGAAGAGGATGGGGGAGGATGGGGGAGGTTATGCGGGTCAATAACCGAATCTGATATATAGCAACGAGCGCTCACGTGGTTACAGTTGAAATGGGGTCAGAAATTTTCAAACCCTTATAGAAAAGCCGTTTC
>NZ_JAJENU010000587.1:0-215 GCF_035615495.1 Lyngbya sp. CCY1209
TTCGGATTCTCGCTGAATTGGGGATGAGTCGGGAGATGCGATCGCATCTGTTATCGTTTCCGAAGCCGAAGTTTCTGACTGTCTCTGAATTGGGGAAATCTCCGATATCTCTTCAATAGCAGAAGTTTCCGATTGTCTCTGAATTGGGGATGAGTCGGGAGATGCGATCGCATCCGATATCTTTTCAATACCAGAAGTTTCTGACTGTCTCTGAA
>NZ_JAJENU010000588.1:0-53435 GCF_035615495.1 Lyngbya sp. CCY1209
CACAACTGTATCTACGACAAGCTAGAAGCTTGTGCTACACAACTGTATCTACGACAAGCTAGAAGCTTGTGCTACACGATGTTGAGATTTGGGAATCATGGCTTCTATTTTCGGACAAAACCGCATCGCGATCGCCTCCATTGACGTGGAGCCCGACTGGGGGGGGAGACTGCCCGCCCAGCCGGAATATTTGCGGGGCGTCCGGATGGGAATTCCGGCGATTTTTGAGATTTTGCAGAAATATGAAATCCCCGCCACCCTATTTGTGAACGGGGAAAGCGTCCCCCACATTTCCGAGGCGTTGAATTTGGCAGTATCCGCAGGGTATGAAATCGCCTCCCACGGCTTCACCCACCGCCGGATGCCGGAATTGTCGCGGGAGGAAATACGAGAAGAATTATCGAAATCGAAAGCAGTGTTAGAAACTGCCACGGGGCAAACGGTATCGGGATTTCGCGCCCCCCAGGCGAGAATTACGGACGGGCTATTTGCCGAATTGAAACGGGCGGGTTACGAGTACGATTCCTCTGTTTTTGGCGGAAAAATGCCGACCCGATTCGACAACCGGGAAGTGTCGCAACTTCCCCACATGAGAGAAGGAATTTGGGAAATTCCTGTGAATCAATTGCCGTTGATTCCCTTGCCGATGGGGCTGCTGTGGGTGGATTTATTCAACCTATCCTCAATTCAATTATTGACGCAATTTTCTCCCCTGCCATCCCTGGTACATTTATATATGCACCCCTTCGATTTTATCCCCGCCTATCCGGTGGAGGGGTTCGCTATTCCTCGGGGGGCGAAACTGTGGTATACTCGCCGTCGGGGTTCGGCGTTGCGGACGCTGGAAAAGGCGATCGCCTGGTTGCGACTCTCGGGTTATTCTTTTGTGACGGCGGGGGAATTGGTGAAATTGGAAAAATCCGGAGAAACGCCCCTCGTTAACACCCCAGTTTAAACTGCAAGAAACCATCGGGAATGATACCGCTTTCAGAACATAAAATAGCCGTCATCGGTTTGGGATACGTCGGTTTGCCCGTCGCCGTCGCCTTCGCGGAACAGTTTCCGGGGACGGTGGGATTTGACATTAATATAGACCGGGTATTAGAATTAAAACAGGGGTGCGATCGCACCGGGGAGGTGTCGCCGGAAGTCCTGAACAATTCCCCCCTGAAAGTGACGGCAAATCTGGAAGAAATCGGCGATCGCAACTTTTTCATCGTCGCCGTCCCCACCCCCGTAGACGACAACCACCAACCCAATTTGACACCCCTGATGAGGGCTTCCGAAAGTTTGGGAAAAATTATCAAACCGGGGGATATTATCGTTTACGAATCCACCGTTTATCCGGGGGTGACGGAGGAGATCTGCGGCGGAATTTTAGCCCGGGTTTCCGGGTTGAAACAGGGGGTCGATTTCAAACTGGGATATTCCCCGGAACGGATCAATCCGGGCGATCGCACCCACAGCCTCGAAAAAATCGTCAAAGTGGTGTCGGGGGAAGACGAAGCCACCCGGAAACGCATCGCCGCCGTCTACGGAAAAGTGGTGAAAGCGGGGGTGTACGAAACCCCCAGCATCAAGGTAGCCGAAGCCGCCAAAGTGATCGAAAATATTCAGCGGGATCTCAATATCGCCTTAATGAACGAATTGGCAATTATTTGCGATCGCCTCCACATTCGCACCCACGACGTCCTCGCCGCCGCCGGGACCAAATGGAATTTTCTCCCCTTCACCCCCGGACTCGTCGGGGGACACTGCATCGGCGTCGATCCCTACTACCTCACCACCAAAGCCGAACAGTTGGGATACCACCCCCAAGTTATTTTAGCCGGACGCCGCATCAACGACAGCATGGGCACCTATCTCGCCCAGCGTTTGGTTAAATTGTTAGTGGAAGCCGATCGCCCCATCTCCGGCGCCCGAGTCGCCATTTTCGGCCTCACATTCAAGGAAAATGTCCCCGATCTCCGCAACAGCCGCGTCCCCGATATCGTCGCCGAATTGAAGCAATTTGGCATCGAGCCCCTCATCCACGATCCCCTCGCCAATCCTAACCTCGCCCGCCGGGAATATGATATGACATTAATAGACTGGTCGGACTTGTGCAATTTAGATGCGATCGTCCTGGCGGTGCCCCATCAATTTTATTTGGAGATGCCACCGGAACAATTGCTGGCTGGCTTGAATATTCGGGGTGTTGTGATGGATGTCAAATCCGTTTTAGATCCGGCTTTGATGACATCCGAGGTTCACTACTGGAGTTTGTAGGAGAAAAGTTAGTGAAAATTTTAGTAACTGGTGCGGCGGGATTTATCGGTTTTCACCTGTGTCAGCGGCTGCTGGAACGGGGAGATACGGTGGTCGGAATTGACAATATCAACGATTATTACGAAGTGTCTTTGAAGGAGAACCGCCTCGCCCAACTTAAGCCCCAAGAAGCCTTTACATTTTATCAGTTGGATTTGTGCGATCGCCCCGGGATCGAAAAGCTATTTTCCGACCACCATTTTGATGCGGTCGCCAACATGGCGGCCCAGGCGGGCGTCCGCTATTCCCTCGAAAATCCCTACGCCTACGTTGACAGCAATTTGGTGGGATTTATGAACATCTTAGAATGCTGTCGCCATCACCAGATCAAACACCTGGTTTTCGCCTCCTCCAGTTCGGTTTACGGGTCTAACAAAACCGTGCCTTTTTCCGTCGAAGATTATGTCGATTATCCGGTAAGTTTGTACGCGGCGACCAAGAAAGCCAACGAACTGATGGCCCACAGCTACAGCCACCTCTACAACATCCCCGTTACCGGACTGCGATTTTTCACGGTTTACGGCCCCTGGGGTCGCCCGGATATGGCGATGTTTATCTTTACTAAAGCCATTCTGGCCGATCGGCCGATCAACATTTTCAACTACGGAGATATGAAGCGAGATTTCACCTACGTCGATGATGTGGTCGAGGGGGTGGTTCGGGTCATCGATCGCATCCCAACTGCGGGAGAAGACGGCACCGAAATTGGCGGAGTTAAAACTACCGCACCCTATAAAGTTTACAACATCGGCAATAATAAGCCGGTTGAATTGATGTATTTGATCGAAGTCCTGGAAAAATTGTTGGGGAAAAAGGCTGAAAAAAATATGCTTCCCATGCAGCCCGGAGATTTGGCGATCACCTATGCCAATGTGGATTCCCTGATCGAGGATGTCGGCTTCCAACCCAGCACCCCCATTGAAGTGGGGGTGGAACGGTTTATTTCTTGGTACAAATCCTATTATAATGTAGGGAGTAGGGAGTAGGGAATAGGGAGTAGAAAAGAAAAAAGTTGGAATGTGAGGAGGGCAGGCGCGGAGGCACTGCCCCTACAGGTGGGATGGGTTATTTTTTGAACAGCAAAAAGTAAAACCCTTCCAAAGAATTGAGGAATTGGTGCGGGGTGCGGATGCCGAAAATCCGCTTTAATAGATAAGCAGGACGCAGGTAAAATCCCCGCTTTACCTGTTGGTGAATCTCAAAAATTTCCTCGTTGGAAAGGGTCTGATTCTGCCAGATGGGTTTGCTGGCGGAAGACTCGAATACCAGTTCTTCTTCGCTGGCCCAGCCGTTGGCGAGGGCATCTTTTCGGAAGGCGGTTCCGAACCGGGGGACGGCAATATTAAAAGAGGCGAAATCTAAATCCAGCTTTTTGGCAAATTCGAGGGTTTTGAACGTGGATTCCCGCGTGTCTCCGGGGAGTCCGAGGATGAAGGTGCCGACGGTTTCGATCGCATATTTTTTACACAGGGCGATCGCTTCCAACATCTGGTTTTGTTGGGTATTTTTTTCGTACTTTTTCAACAGTTCTTCGTCCGCCGATTCGATGCCGAACATGATGGTATGGCATCCCGCCTCTTTCATCGGTTTGGCGATCGCTTCGTTGAGCACGTCAACCCGCGTGAAACAGGTCCAACTCATGTTTAAAGGCTTCAGAGCTTCGCACAGTTCTAAGGTCCGCTTTTTATTGACTCCGAAGGTCTGATCGCGGAAAAACAGTTCCCGCACTCCCAAGGATTTCAACAGTTCAATTTCGGCGACGACATCCGCCACCGGACGCAGCTTGAAACCCAAGGTGCTGATCGGGCAAAATGTACAACTGTAGGCACAGCCGAAATCGGTTAAAATTGAGGCGAATTTCCCCCGCCGTTCAAAGGGGAAGCGGTAACTGTCGATGGGGAATAAGTCCCAGCGGGGGGTGGGGATGCGGAAATTTCCGTTGCCGTGGATCTCCTCCCCGGCGACAATTTCTCCCCCGTGGCGGTAGATGATATTATTGATGACCTCCCCCGTCCCGTTTTGGAGATATGTGATAATATCGTCGGTGGAAAAATCCAGCAAAATGGCATCCAAAAATGGGTGCATTTCCAGGGCTTCGTCTTGGAATTCCCGGTAGATGTCGCCCGTCCCGATAAAGCGAGTTTCGGGAAGGGTTTGTTTGAGTTGGGTGATGAAGGGAACGTCTAAATTATAAGAAGGGGACGAGATCAGAAATAAAATCACGTCCGGGGCGATCGCTTCCACCCGCCGCCGACATTCTTCCTCAGTTAAAGATTCGGCGATCGCATCGATCACCGCCACCGGAAACGCCTCGGATAGGGTTCCACTCAAATACACCAAATCGACGGGGTGGTAGTAATAATGGGCTTTGGAAACTTTGGTACAATAGTAGTCCCGAAAGTATTTTTTATCCCCCGGCGGGTTCAGCAGCAGGACGGTTTGTTTCTCCGTCGCAGTGGACGGGGTTTCGGTTAGGGTTTGCATGACTCCTCACAAGGGCGATCGCACAGCAATTCAGGGATATCATAGCGACTGACCGGCAATTTTTGCTACGGGTAAAGGTAACTACCGATACAGACGCGATCAATCCAACTGCATAATAATATACCCAAGTTCGCCATAGGACCCGTTCAGCCGTGCTTTTTAGCCGAATACCCAAAACATCTAATTTCCCATGTCCCAAAGACGCTTATTTCCCCTAATGCTACGGGGTTTTGCCGCCTTTTGCTTGGCGATCGCGGTCAGTTGTGCCCAACAACAACCCGCCCCCGAGTCCGAAGCGACCACCCTGTTAATTTCCGCCGCCGCCAGCGTCACCGACGCGATGGAAGAGGTGGCAACGCTCTATCCCGAACAACAGCCAAACACCACGATTCAACACAACTTCGGTTCTTCCGGGGCGCTGCAACAACAAATTGAACAAGGGGCACCAGCCGACATTTTTCTTTCAGCAGCTCAACGGCAGATGGATGCCTTGGAAGAACAAGATTTTATCCGTCCAGAAACCCGAAAGAACTTGTTGCAAAATACCATTGTTTTAATCGTACCCCAAGATAGCGAAACTGTCAACAGCTTTTCCGACCTGACCTCCGGAAACCTCCGTCGCATTGCCGTGGGAGAATTTGCATCGGTTCCCGCCGGACAGTACGCCGAAGAAGTGCTGACCAATTTGGGCATTTTGGAAGACATTCGGGATAAATTGGTATTCGGAAATAACGTCCGCCAGGTGCTTTCCTTTGTCGAGGCAGGGAACGCCGACGCGGGGTTGGTTTACGCCACGGATGCCGCCTTGAGCGATCGCATCAGAATCGTAGAAAATGCCCCCGCCAATAGCCACTCCCCCATCGTCTACCCCATCGCCGTCGTCCAAGATAGCGAAAATCCGGAAGCCGCCCAAAGTTACCTCGAATTTCTATCCGGAGAAACGGCAAAGTCCGTGTTTGAAAAATACGGATTTAAAATGGCAACTTGAAGCCAAATTTTGACCCCTCAACCACGAGTCCAATGGTTTTCATTCCCGAACAACTCATCGATCGCCTGATTCAAGAAGATGTCCCCTACTTCGACCTCACCACCCACGCCCTCAACTTTGGCGAAAAACCGGCGGAAATTCGCTACGCGACCCGCCATCAAACCCGCCTCGCCTGCGTGGAAGAAGCCGCCGCGATGTTGACGAAAGTGGGGGCGGAAATTACCTTAAAAGTTGATAGCGGTCAAACCCTCGAAACCGGAACTCCCATCTTAATTGCCACCGGAAAAGCCGGGGCTTTGCACGCTGTCTGGAAAGCCTCCCAAAACCTGCTGGAATACGCCTGCGGTGTGGCGACAAAAACCCATCGTTTGGTTCAACTCGCCCGGGAAGTCAACCCCCAGGTGATGCTGTACACCACCCGCAAATCCATCCCCGGAACCAAAGCGATCGCCGTCCGGGCCATTCTCGCCGGGTCAGCCTATCCCCACCGTTTGGGGCTCTCGGAAAGTATCCTGATTTTTGAACAGCATCTCAACTTTATCGGCGGCCTCGAAGGATTGATTCAAAAACTGCCAATTCTCAAACCTCAGATGTTGGAAAAAAAGATCGTCGTCGAAGTGTCGGAAGCCGAAGATGCGATCGCCCTGGCGGAGGCCGGAATCGACGAAATTCAATTCGACAAAGTGTCCGCCGCCGACTTATCCCAAATCATCCCCAAACTCAAATCCATCCATCCCGGAATGTCCCTACTGGCGGCGGGGGGAATCGACGAAGCCAACATCGCCGAATATGCCGCCACCGGCATTAACGGCATCGTCTCCACTTCCCCCTACTACGCCAAACCCGCCAACATCGACGTCAAAATTTTGCCCATTTGATCGGTCTGTTATCTAGGCTACAAACTTTCCCACAGTTTTGTGGGAAAAATAGAAAAATATAAAACCCAAAACAGTTTAAAATCGGCGTTTAATAACTGTCTGTATTTGCCCGACTGATGATGACAGGTAATTGATCATGCCAGCCGACCTCTCGCCCCTGTGGATTTCCTTAAAAATTGCCACGATCGCCACAGGTTTTACATTTTTATTGGGGATAATCGCCGCCTACAAACTCCAGGGTTATCGCGGACGCGGGAAATCCCTGATCGACGGAATCTTCATTTCTCCCCTGATTTTGCCCCCCACCGTCGTGGGATTTATTCTCCTGCAAATTTTCGGCCGGCGGGGACTGCTAGGTCCCCTGTTGGATCTGTTGAAAATCGACATCGTTTTTACCTGGTACGCGGGCATCATCGCCGCCACTGTGGTGACATTTCCGCTGATGTACAAAACCGCCTCCGGGGCCTTTGAACAGATCGATGCTAACCTGTTGAGTTCGGCGAGAATTTTGGGGGCTTCGGAACTGTCAATTTTTTGGCGGGTCGCCCTTCCCCTGGCGTTTCCGGGCATTATTTCTGGGGCGACATTAGCCTTCGCTCGAGGACTCGGAGAATTCGGGGCGACGCTGATGCTGGCGGGCAACATTCCCGGCGTCACCGAAACCATTCCATTGGCGATTTATTCTGCGGTGGAAGCCGGAAAAATGGGGGAAGCGTGGGTTTGGTCGGGGGGGATTTTATCAATTTCCCTGTCGGCGATTACGGCGGTGAACCTGTGGACGGGGCGGCGTCGATCGCGTCAAGAAAAACCCCAAAAAATTCCCAAAATTAAAACCCAACTGGACTTGATGATCTCCGACTATCCGGCGATCGCATCCGGGTTGCAGGTGAATATTTACAAGGAACTCTCCGGCTTTTCCCTGCAAGCCAAATTGGACGGATATTGCGAACAACCGCTGGCAATTTTGGGGGCGTCCGGAACCGGAAAAAGCATGATTTTGCGGTGTATCGCCGGCATGGAAACCCCCACCTCCGGACGCATCGTTTTAAACGGCCGGGTGCTGTTCGACTCCGAACGGGGTATCGACCTCCCCAGCCGCGATCGCCGCGTGGGTTTTCTGTTTCAAAATTACGCCCTCTTTCCCCATCTAACAATTGCCCAAAATATCGCCTTTGGCTTGCCTCGGGGACTCTCTTCTCGTCAAATTAAGCAACGAGTCGAACAGCAGTTGATCCGCGTCCGACTGCCCGGAATGGGCGATCGCTACCCCCACCAACTCTCCGGCGGACAACAGCAGCGAATTGCCCTCGCCCGGGCTTTAGCCGGAGAACCGGAAATCCTGCTATTAGACGAGCCCTTTTCCGCCCTCGACAGCCACCTCCGATATCAGATGGAACGGGAATTAATCCAAATTCTCGACACCTATTCCGGCGTCACCTTATTTGTCACCCACAACCGTTCCGAAGCCTATCGAATTTGTCCCCGATTATTAATTATGGATCGGGGCCGAGTCGCCGCCTACGGGGCCACCCGAGATCTATTCGACACCCCCCCCACTTTAGTCGCCGCCCAACTCACCGGATGCAAGAATTTTTCCCGGGCGATCGCCATTTCCGAACGGGCGATCGAAGCCCCCGACTGGGGCTGTCAATTGCAATTCTCAAACCCCCTGCCCCAAAAATTAACCCACATCGGAATCCGGGCGTATCAAGTGGGGGAAAGCCTGAATTTATGGCCAGAAAGCGACCATCCCCATGCCGAAAACACCTTTTCCTGTTGGGTCGTCTCCACGATCCAATCCCCCAAACACATCGCCCTCTACCTCAAGTTAAATCATCCCCCCAGTCATCCCGAAGATTATCAGCTACAGGCCGATATTTCCCACGAAAAATGGCAGGAAATGAACGGGCAACCCTTCCCCTGGAAAATTCAGTTAAATCCCGAAAAAATCATGTTGCTTTTGCCCAAAGATTATGATAGCATAAATTCGCCAAAATTCGAGAATAATTTCAGTCCAAAATCCAACTCTATGCTGTGAGGAAAATGCCATGAAATTGAGCGCCAGAAACACCATCAAAGGAACCGTTAAAAAACTCGTTGTCGGCGCAGTCAACGCCGAAGTCACCCTAGAAGTCGCCCCCGGCGTCGAGGTCGTTTCCATTATCTCGAAAGCCTCGGCGGAGAGTTTGGGACTCTCCGAAGGTTCGGAAGCCTACGCGGTGATCAAAGCCAGCAACGTCATGTTGGCCGTCGAATAGCCACTCCGCAAACTGTTAAATCCCCCATCTTCAATGATCGGTCGATGGGGGTCTGCTAGAATATCACTTGAGGTTGTGTCCGGTTGAGAATCAAAGTTGTTAGAATTGAGTCACCTTGAAAAATTCGCATCTTCCATGTCGTCAGGTGTCGGATCAATTGGATTGAGGGACTCTAAATCAATATGATTAAAAAAGCAACTTTGCTGGAAGCCATCGCCGGAAAAAATCGGGGTTTGCTGGCCAGTCCGGCCGAAAAAACGGCAATTTTGTCCGCGATCGCCCAATTGGAAGATTACAATCCGACGCCGCGGCCGGTGGAGGCGGCGGAACTGTTGGACGGAAACTGGCGCCTCCTCTACACCAGCAGCGACGAACTGTTGGGAATCGATCGCGTCCCAGTCTACAACTTGGGGCAGGTTTACCAATGTATCCGCGCCAAGGAAGGCAAAATCTACAACATCGCCGAAGTGACCGGCATCCCCTATTTGGAGGGAATGGTCAGTGTCGTCGCCCGGTTTGAAGCCGTCTCCGAGCGCCGGGTGCAGGTGAAATTCAACCGCTTCGTGGTGGGTTTGCAGCGCCTGATCGGATATCAATCCCCCAACCAATTAATCGACGCGATCGCATCGGGTCAAAAATTCCTGGCGGTGGATTTCAGCATCGCCGAACGGGACCAGCAGGGGTGGCTCGAAACCACCTATCTGGACGAAGATATGCGGATCGGGCGGGGCAATGTGGGCAGTGTATTTGTCTTAACTAAAGTAGCTTAAATTCTGGATTAAAAAACAGTTAGAAAAGGAGAATCATTCGATGGTTCATCAGGAGGCGATCGCCCGGTCCACGAAAGGCAACGGTCATCTGCAAGACATCACCGACCCAACTATGGGGAGTCGGGAGTCGGAAACTGATTCTCACTATTGCCTTTTGCCTGTTGCCTATTGCCTGATCAATCAAAAACCGGGTTTCTCGTCCGCGAAGCGGTTGAAACCCGGTTCTCCTCCGACCCGTCAAGCTGTCAATGTTTTCGATGGATTAGTTGACGAAAACTTCGCCCTCTTCGTTAATCCAAATCGCCCGTTCGTCGCCCTCCAATTCGTCCGTGGGATTGACCATAATCTGCACTTTTGAAGGGTCGTCAGTTTCTTCGGCGATCGCGGACAACAAACCGCCATCTTTCCGATAGATATTGAGGGTGGTTGGGGGTTCGACAGAGGTCAACATCACCGCCTCGGAAGGTCGTAAACGTCTCGCTTGTGTATCTCCCACCAACTGATAGGTGATCGGGGCATCCATCGTATTGATTAACTCGATGCTGACTTCGCCGTTTTCCGGTTGCAAATCGGCCGATAAAAATTGATAGCGACTGGCTAGATCGTGCATGGGGACATCGGTCGCCCCGTTCCCCCCGATCCATGGGGGCCTCGCCTCGACTCCCATCGGAGAAAAGGCTAACATGGCGGCGAAAATCCCGCCCGACAGGATGGCGAAGGGCTGCCAAACTTTCGATCGCAAATTCATAATTATCTCCCGCTGCTAACGTCTTGAATGTCAATTCAATTTAAAAATCTTCTAGTTTTAAGTTAGCAATTGCCGAGTCAAAATCCATCGTCCTTTCGAGATAATGTCGCAGAAAATTTTTGACCTCAACCGCCCGGGGTTCCTCCGAAAGTCTCAGAAAACAGGGGTTCGACTGCTGCGGATGCAGTTTTAAAAATGCCGATAACCGATGTTTTTTCGACTTTGATTTGCGAAAAATCCGATCAGTCTACAATTTTGACGATATCTCCCTTCGCGACCGTGCCACCTTCGATGATCGTGGCGATCACTCCAGTTTGGGCCTGTCCGAACCCTTCGGAAAGCTTGGAGAGGAGGGGAAAATCGCGATCGCCGCTGTCGGGGTTGACATCGATATTGAGACAGCGCCCGATGCGGGCCGTCACCTGCACCAGGGCCGGACCCAACCGGAGGCGACCCCCCACCCAGTCGAACTCCGCCCACGGATCGGCGCCATCGACGATAAAATTGGGGCGGAACCGCCGCGGGTCCATCGCCCCGAGTCCCACTTGGCGGGCGATATCGTCGAGGGTGGCTTGGGAGATGATGGAAATTTGGCCGCGATCGCGGTCTTGGTAGCGGGTTTCTCCCGTCGGCGTCCCCACCAGGCGCACCGGGGAGACGTGGGGGTGCCGCGCCGAAGGACTCGGCGTCAGGGTTTGCAGGTATTCAGTGAAAAAATCGCCCACGCGATCGCGCCCCTCCGAAGTCCCCACATCCGCCACCAGGACGGATTCCCCATTTCGTTTGATTTCCAGGGTGTGGCGAGTCCCATCGTAGGAACAATCCAGGGCGGCTAATTTTCCCCAGTCATTTTGGACGGCGAAATGCTTTTTAGAAAGCCAGGGCGTTCGGGGTTTCGGGGTTCCCGTGTCGGCGAACATGAGGGCGAAGGCGCGATCGCCCCGGATGCCAAAATTTTCCAGCAATTCCACGCGATCGCACCGCTGCGGCGTCAGGCCTTTGACAGGGTGCACGAAGATCTCCCGAATGTCGATTTTGTCCATTGTAAAATTTTGGATATTCAGAGTTTTTTTGAGTGGGAATTGTTAGAGTTTAACTCAAATTCGAGTCCGGTTCCGCGATCGCCTTTCATCCCCCCAGTTCGGAAATCTTGACGAGTACCCGACCAAGTGCCAAGCTGGGAAAGGAGCGGATCCAAACTGATTCACACCGGACCGGTCCATCCATCCCCAAAATCCTTGAGGAGTTTTCATGCCCTACGATCGCGAAAAACAGGTCGCCCTCGATGCCGTCCTCGCCGCCGCCCGACTCTGCGAACGGGTGCGCCAAGAGATTCCCCCCGCCATCGAAAAAGGAGATAAAAGCCCCGTCACGGTGGCCGATTTCGGTTCCCAGGCGATTATCTGCAAAGCCATCTCCGAAGCCTTTCCGGACGATGCGATCGTCGGCGAGGAAGATGCTACCGTCCTGCGATCGCCGGAAATGGCCGACAATTTGGCCAAAGTCACCGATTATGTGAAAGAGATTCTCCCGGAGGCGACCCCGGAGGACGTGGCGACTTGGATCGATCGCGGCAATGGCACTGTGGGGCGGCGGTTCTGGACCCTCGACCCCATCGACGGGACGAAAGGATTTCTCCGGAAGGACCAGTACGCGATCGCTTTGGCTTTGATCGAAGATGGGGAAGTGAAACTGGGAATTATGGGTTGTCCCGCCTACCCGACTGATACTGATATCCCCGGCATGGTGTTCGTGGCGGTGCGCGGAGAAGGGGCGACGATGAAACCGATCGCGGCGGGGGAATTTGCCCCGATCCGGGTCGTGAAGGCCGACGACGCCGAAAATCTGCGCTTCGTCGAAAGCGTCGAAGCCGCCCACGGCAACCAGTCCCGCCAAAATGCGATCGCCCAGGCCGTCGGAATTACCTCCCCCTCCGTGCGGATGGACTCCCAGGCCAAATACGGGGCGGTGGCCTCCGGACAAGCGGCCCTGTACCTGCGCCTCCCCTCCCCCAAATACCCCGACTACCGGGAGAATATTTGGGACCACGCGGCGGGGGCGATCGTCGTGGAAGAGGCCGGGGGCCGCGTCACCGACATGAACGGCAAACCCCTGGATTTCGCCTCCGACAGCAAGATGCACGACAACCGCGGCGTGGTGGTCAGCAACGGCATCATTCACGACACCGTTTTGGCAGCTTTGAAAGCGTAATTTTAGAGGGGGAAAATGTCCGGTGAAAGTGGCTTTCGGTCGGATATTTAAAAAGACGGCAACCGTTTTTTTTCGCCGTTCCGCCATCGATCGCCCCCTCTGCGACAACGGCTCTCCGGTCTATTCTTTGATGTTTTGAACTCGCCGGATTTGATCACTTTCGGGGCGATTCGCGATTGATATTCATTAACATTGAATCGGAGAACCCAAATGATGATCCGTCCCATGAAAGTGCAACCTTCCCGGCGTGAAAAATCCTCGCCCCCGCGATCGCGATTCCTACTCGCCCTCCTGCTGTCCGTTTGGGGAGTCTGCCACCCCGCCCTCGCCCATCCCCTGCCCGAACCGCCGGCCGATAATCCCCCCGAAATTGTCGCTGTGGAGAGTGATGCGATCGTGAATCAAAACAATCAATTTGCCCTGGATCTTTACAACCGACTGCAGACCGAAACGGGGGGAAATCTGTTTTTCTCCCCCTACAGCCTGTCCGTCGGAATGGCGATGACCTACGCCGGGGCGAGAACCGAAACCGCCGCGGAAATCGCCCGGGTGTTTCACTTCGAGCGATCGCCCGACAGCCTCCACCCGGAATTTACCACCCTCCTAAATAACATCAAAACTCGCACGAATTCTCAACTTTGCATCGTCAATCGCCTCTGGGGACAGTCCGGCTACACCTTCCAAGAACCGTTCCTGGAAATCACCCGCACCTACTACGATGCCCCCTTAACTCCGGTCGATTTTCGGGGAAATACGGAAGCGTCTCGGCAACAAATTAATGCCTGGGTCAGCCAAGAAACACAGAATCAAATTCGCGATCTCATTCCGGCCGGAATTTTGGACGAGTGGACCCGACTCGTCCTCACCAATGCCGTCTATTTCAAAGGCGATTGGCTGTTCCCATTTCCAGAAGAACTGACGGCGGGCGATCGCTTCACCCTCCCTTCCGGAGAAGAAATTACGGTGCCGATGATGCACCATCCCAAGGTTGCGATCGGCTACTATAAACTGCCCGACTTGCAAGTTTTAGAATTGCCTTACGCGGCAGGAAACTTGTCGATGGTCGTCCTGCTTCCCGACGAAAATAGCGATTTACAACAGTTGGAAAAAAAACTCACGATCGCCCGCTTGGAAAGCTGGATCGAGGCCAGTGAATATGTCGAACTCGAAGTCTGGTTTCCCAAATTTCAACTCACTTCGTCTTTTAAGATGAAATCGACCTTGAGTTCGATGGGGATGAAATCCGCATTTACCGAAGCGGCAGACTTGTCCGGCATCAGCCCGGAAAAACCGTTTTACCTGTACGATGTCGTCCACAAAGCCTTCGTGGACGTGAATGAGAGGGGAACCGAAGCCTCCGCCGCCACGGGAGTCATTGCCGGCAGTCGCAGCGCGGTTCGCGATCGCATCCGGGTTGATCGCCCCTTCATCTTCCTGATCAGAGACTTTGAAAGCGGCACGATCCTGTTTTTGGGCGCCGTCCTCAACCCCTTGGAGAGGGAGTAGGGAGTCGGGAGTCAGCCGTCGGCAGTCGGGATTTTTAATCGCTTTCTGAAATTGGCGGGTTTCGGAGACTCGGCTCCCATCCCCCGCCATTTTGTCAAACTGGGTGGTATGATCATTAAATAACCATCTAATCAACCGTATGGCTTGGCGGACACCTTTGGGCGATCGCACCTTGGCGGGTACGGAAGCCGATCTGTTCATTGCGGCCGTCCAACTGTTGGCCGAAGATCTCTATATTTTCGGCGACAATTTTGACGAGTTGGGATCTCAAACAGGAAATCCCCTATTTGATACGGCGACAACCCATCAAAAACTTTACTTATTAAATGACTGTTTATCCGCCCTTTTAAACCGGGCGATTCCCCCTCCGCCCCTCACCCACATTTTAGAAGCTGCGGTCTACCTTCCCTTCGCCTATTTAAAAATCCGAATTGAGGCGGAAGTCGAAACGGAACTCGAAGGAAATATCGACACCGACGAACGGACCCGATATTTTTTTCGCTCCTTCGTTTGGAAAGCCTATCAAGATCATGTTTTGTCGGACTGGGAAGCCCCCGACATCGAAGAGAACTTTTGGGAAATGGAGTCCTTCGACCGCCGCTCCACCAACTTGGATTACTGGGAAATCATCGTCGAAGATTTGGTGCATCGAATTTTGGGAAAATGCGAACGCTGGAAAATTACCGCGATCGACCCCAGTCTGGCCGACGGCGCCCACGACATCAGCATCCGCCTAGGAATTACCGACGACTACCTCAGAAACCGCATCGGAATCGTCACCGACGACATGGCACGAGCCGCCTATCGGGAAATCCACCGCTGGAGCATCAACGTCCCCTGGACGAATTGACCCCCGCATTGTGCAAAAATGGACGGTGACAATTGACGAGCAAGCCAGCACGGAGTGAAAGCTGTGGAGTCCCGATATCATCCCACATCCATCGAACACAAGTGGCAAACCACCTGGGCGGAACGGGGCCTGTACCGAACCCTGACAGACCCCCAGAAGCCCAAGTTTTACGCCCTATCCATGTTTCCCTACCCCTCGGGAAGCCTGCACATGGGTCACGTCCGCAACTACACCATCACCGACGTGATCGCCCGACTCAAGCGGATGCAGGGATACCGCGTCCTGCACCCGATGGGGTGGGACGCCTTCGGGCTTCCGGCCGAAAACGCCGCCATCGATCGCGGCATCCCCCCCGCCGAGTGGACGAACCAAAACATCGCCCAAATGCGGGACCAACTGCAACGCCTCGGCTTTTCCATCGACTGGGAAGCCGAAGTCGCCACCTGTTCCCCCGACTATTACAAATGGACCCAGTGGATTTTCCTGCAATTTTTCCAAGC
The DNA here is from genome assembly GCF_035615495.1 of Lyngbya sp. CCY1209. Taxonomy (GTDB): domain Bacteria; phylum Cyanobacteriota; class Cyanobacteriia; order Cyanobacteriales; family Microcoleaceae; genus Limnospira. Next base: position 15,501 of record NZ_JAJENU010000588.1, read on the forward strand.
CGGACTCGCCTACCAAAAAGAATCCGCCGTCAACTGGGACCCCATCGACCAGACGGTATTGGCCAACGAACAGGTCGATAACGAGGGGTGTTCCTGGCGGTCTGGCGCCAAAGTGGAGCGGAAATTGCTCCGCCAGTGGTTCCTGAAAATCACCGACTACGCCGAAGAACTCCTCAACGACTTGCAAAAACTCCCCGGCTGGCCGGAACGGGTACGACTGATGCAGGAAAACTGGATCGGCAAATCCGTCGGCGCCCGTTTGGACTTCCCCGTGGCCGGACACGACGCGACAATCTCCGTCTTCACCACCCGCCCCGATACAATTTATGGGGTGACGTATGTTGTCCTCGCCCCGGAACATCCCCTGGTGGCGAAAGTCACCACCCCAGACCGGAAAGCGGACGTGGAGGCATTCATCGCAGAAGTCACCGCCGAAAGCGAGATGGAACGGACCGCCGAGGACAAGCCCAAACGTGGCGTGCCCACCGGCGGGAAGGCGATCAATCCCTTCACGGAAAAAGAAGTGCCCATCTGGATTGCCGATTATGTTCTGTACGAATACGGAACCGGGGCGGTGATGGGGGTTCCGGCCCACGATACCCGAGATTTCGCCTTCGCCACCCAGTACAGTTTGCCCATCCGGCAGGTGATCGTCCCCGACGACGCGGATAATGATAATGACCCCGACGAGGCGAAGGTTGCCTACACCGAACCGGGGATCATGGTGGAGTCCGGGCCGTTCAGCGGGGAACATTCCGCCCACGGCAAACAGGCGGTGATTGAATATGCCGAAGATGAGGGCTACGGCGAGGGGCGGATACAGTATCGGTTGCGGGACTGGCTGATTTCCCGACAGCGGTATTGGGGCTCTCCGATTCCCGTCATTCACTGTCCCGAGTGTGGGGCGGTTCCGGTGCCCGACGCCGATTTACCCGTGAAATTGCCGGAAAATGTGGAGTTCAGCGGCCGCGGGCCGTCTCCGTTGGCGAAGTTGGAGGATTGGGTGAATGTTCCCTGTCCGAGTTGCGGGACTCCGGCGAAGCGGGAGACGGACACGATGGATACTTTTATCGATTCGTCCTGGTATTTCCTCCGTTACCCCGACGCCAAAAATGAAACACAGGTATTTGACCCGGAAAAAACGAACGATTGGATGCCGGTGGATCAGTATGTGGGGGGCATCGAACACGCGATTCTGCACTTATTGTATTCTCGCTTTTTTACGAAAGTGTTGCGCGATCGCGGTTTGTTGAAGTGCGACGAACCCTTCCGGCGGCTGCTGACTCAGGGGATGGTACAGGGGTTGACTTATAAAAACCCGAAAACGGGCAAATATATCCCCGCCGGCCAGGTTAATCCCGACGACCCCAAAGATCCCGAGACGGGCGATCGCTTGGAGGTGTTTTATGAAAAAATGTCCAAATCCAAATACAACGGCGTCGATCCCCTGGTGGTGATGGAGAAATACGGGGCCGATACCGCCCGGATGTTCATCCTGTTTAAAGCCCCGCCGGAGAAGGATTTAGAATGGGACGACGCCGATGTTGAAGGACAGTTCCGCTTCCTGAATCGGGTGTGGCGGCTGGTGGCGGACTTTGCCAACCGTCAGCCTTCCGGCGGCAAAAAAGCCAAAAAAGGGAATCTCAACAAAGCCGAAAAAGACCTGCGGCGGGCAATTCACACCGCCATCAAAGAAGTGACGGAGGACCTGGAGGGGGATTACCAGTTCAATACGGCGGTGTCCGAGATGATGAAACTCAGTAACGCCCTCTCCGATGCCAAGGACCTGCGGGAGTCGCCGGTTTATGCTGAGGGAATCGAAACTCTGCTGAAGTTATTGGCGCCGTTTGCCCCCCACATCGCCGAGGAGTTGTGGCAAATGGTGGGCGGCGGGGAGTCCGTCCACGTCCAGTCCTGGCCCGAGTTGGACGAATCCGCATTGGCGGTGGATGAAATTACCCTGGTGATCCAGATTAATGGCAAAACCCGGGGGACGATTCCGGTTCCCAGCGGGGCGGACAAGCAAACCCTCGAAGATCTCGCCCGGGAATCCGAAGTCGCCCAACGCTATTTGGAGGGCAAACCAATCCGGAAAGCGATCGTCGTCCCCGGCAAATTGGTCAATTTCGTAGTGGCGTGAACCGTTTCAGTTGACTCGAAATTTCCCCCCAATTTCCGGCAGATGGGGGGATTTTCGATGGGGATTTGAGCCGAAGACGATCGCCCATAGCTATATGATTGCTATAATAGAATCTGTGCGGTGACTTGGAATCCTTTCTATTCGCCATGTGGGATCGGTGCAGAAATTTCTGACGAGCCGACTTCCCAAAAAGATGGAAAGGTTAAAATTTTGAAATCGATTCTATAGCGATCGCAGGATTTTTCCAAGCCGACAATTTGCCAACGTATCGTTTATCTGAACGGGTCAATCTATCCCCGCGTGACATCATCCCGATAACTGATATTGATTCCCCGTAGCCTGCCGAACGGTTGCCAGTCAATTCTATTAAAAACGCGACATTCTACCCCGAGCCAGTCATTTGAGGAGTTCTCCCATGAAAGCCAAAAAACTCTATCAACAAGGTTTGACAAAAGCCAAGCAAGGGAATTATCGAGGTGCTTTGAACGACCTGAATCGGGTTTTGGAAGAAAACCCCAATCACGCGATCGCCTACAACAATCGCGGGCTGTTGTATTACTACTTAAAAGACTACAAAAAAGCCATCAAAGATTTTAATAGCGCCCTGTTGATCGATGCCAAGCTGGTGGATGCTTATCTGAATCGCGGCAACGCCTGGCGGCATTTGGGGGAGTCGGAAAAGGCGCTGCGGGACTTGAAAAAAGCCCTGAAACTGAGTCCGAAGAGTGACGGAGTTTATAATAACTTGGGACTGGCGATCGCGCAAACCGGAAACAACGAAGAGGCGATCCTTCACTACAACCAAGCGATCGAAATCAACTCCCACAATCACAAAACCTATTACAATCGGGGCAGGGCTTATTATATTTTAGGGAAAAAGCAGGAGGCGATCGAAGATTTCAACCGCACCTTGAAGCTCGATCCCCACTATATCAAAGCCCACATCAATCGGGGTTTGTGCCTGCAGCAGTTGGGGCAATACGACGAGGCGATCGCCAACTACAACAGTGCCCTAAAAATCGATCCCTACAACGTCTACGCCTTCTACAATCGCGGTTGCGCCTACTACAGCCTCAAAGATGTCAAGGCGGCGATCGCGGATTTTGACCGGGCCCTGGCGATCGATCCCAGCTACATTAAAGCCTACTTAAACCGGGGTTTGGCGCGTTATAAAATCGGCGATCAAGTCGGCGCCAACAAAGACTTTTATCACGTCATGTGCGTCAACGCGGATGCCTACGTTTACTATCAGGCCCAAAGAAGCATCACCCAGGGCCAGAACTATTCCAAAGAAGCGCCGCAGGTGGAAATGAATCAGGGGGGAGAATACTTTCACACCACATTATTGAACGGAATGTGGGACGAAATCGATCTCAGCCACCGAGAATCGACCATCTGCGAAGCGGAATTTATCGACGATTGAAACGGTTTTTAGAAACCGGGTTGCTACAGCGATCTCGCCCGAACGGTTCGGACACAGATGTTGTGTGGTTAATGATCAGGATTTGATAGAACCATAAGGTTCCCGACTCAAAACTGACTCGAGCATCGGTCGAAAATCAGACAGGGACATGGTATCATAATTGGGGTCAAAAGACAATTGATCCCAGCCTTCGCAGAACATCAAAGTTCGTTCAAAAGCCGGATGCCCTTTGAACCGGTCGCGCTCGTTGCGATCGCGCCCGATAAAATGGTTGTAGTAATAGGCTTGAAACAGTTGGTGATGTTCCAGCATCCAAGCATTTTCCGGCGATATATAAGGGCGTAAAATCGCGGCGGCCATTTGACCGTGATTGTAGGGTGCGAGTTCTTCGCCAATATCGTGTAGCAAGGCACAAACCACCATTTCTTCGTCGGCCCCATCGCGAAATGCCCGTGTCGCTGTTTGCAAGCAATGTTCGAGGCTATTGACTTGACTTCCCAAGTGATAGTTTCGCAAGTTGAGCAAACTTTGAATAATTCGGTCTGGGATATTGTTGACCAGTTCTTCTTCAAAACATTTGAAGGAAAAATCACACTGTTCCCGAGTCAGGGTATCGAGTCGGGTGTAAGTTTGACTATCCATTGTCGCAGAAACCTCCGATTGATTTGTACAAAAATTCTACTGCATAAAAGTCCCGTCGCCCCGCAAAGTAGTTCCAGTCCATATAGGACACTTCTAGATGCCGAGATCCCGAACCGCGATCGAAGGCTTTGCGTCCGTGCAGAATTCGGAAATTCTGGACCAACAAGCAGTCTCCCGGCCGCATCCGGAAAGAGTATTCGTAAGCGGGATTTTTCAGGTAGCGAAAGAAGGTAGAGTAGGCTTCATAAAAACTTTCTACCTGCTCGAACGGTAAATCCAAGTCTAAATTTTTATGGCAGAAGAATATCTTCGCGACTTCCCCCGTATCTTTGACCTGGAGAATAGGCGTAGTCTGGGAAACGTAATAATGCCAGCTTTGATAGAATTGCGAGAAAGTGACAGGAGTGCGAGTCAAAATGTCAAAGTAACGGGGATAATCTCGACGAAAGTCTTCCGCCACTCGAAACCCATCGATGACGATAGACTCCCCTCCAGATGCTTCATTTTCTACACAATAAAGCAGTTGTACAATTTGGGGAGTGGGGAGGTAGGTAATATCCGTATGGGGCGATAAGCCATTGGCAAAGAAAGATAAGTCCTGACCCTCCGGGGACAAGGATTTGTCTCCATCTTTTGGAGTTGCTTTGACGGTGCAGTAAGGACCATTTTGACCGAGATAGTAAGTCGGCCCGATGGAAGACATGAACCCATTTAACTTCTCCCAAGGCATTTTTCGCAATCGGGTAAAGCCCAGGGTAGAGAGTTGATTCATCCAAGGTTCAAAACAATCCGGTTTATAATCGCACCACTCGGGTGGATTACTTTCCAACATGGCTGGGTCCCAAAGTACCTTTTCCCGGGGAGCCAATCTCGGCTCGGGTTGGGGGTCATAAGCGCGATTTAATAGCCAAGATACGGGAAAAATACTGCGATGGGGTGGGTTTTCTTCCCAGTCAATGATGAGCGTTTCATCGTGCAACTTCGCTGATTTTGGTTTGGGCAGTTCTACGGCATCACTCAGATCTTGAATTTTTTGAAAGGAACTGGGATGGTGACATTTGGGACACAAACAATGGTCGTACAACCAGATGTAATGAAATCGCTTGCCGCGCACGGTCAAAAAGCGATCGCTCTGGGTTAATAAATTCTCTTCTAGATTCTGCATTAATTTTATCTCCTCAGTTTCTCTGCCCAAATCAGCAAACTTGATAAGCCCAGACTTGCAAATAAATATCCGGTTCGGCTTCCGGGAGGTTGAGGAACGGTTCTCCTGTTTCCACCAACCGCCATTTGCCTTCTGCTTCCAGGGCGGCTTGCTGATCTTTGAAATCGCTGTTTTCGTAATAGTCCGGGCGGATAGTAAAAACGATGTATCCTCCCGGTTTGGTAATCCGGATCAGTTCGTCAAACCCGCGGCTCGGCGCATGACCCAATGTAAACGTGCCCACACTAATAATGGCATCAAACCGGTCAGTTGTCAACTCCAACGGTTCGCCCAAGATGCCTTGGTGAAATCCGGTATAAACATTTTTTTTCCGCGCTTCTTCCAGCATTCCGGCCGACAGATCCATCGCTTCTATATTGCGGTAGCCCCGCCGGTGGAGGATTTCGCCGACCAAACCCGTTCCGGCGCCCGCATCTAATATGCTGGCATCCTTGGAGACATATTTGCCCAAAACGTCCGCCGCCGGTTCCGGCCCGGTGTAGTTTTCCGGCAACAAATCTCCCTCGTATTCTTTCGCCCATTCGTCATATCTTTTCGCCAATTCTTCGGGACTCTTGGCACTGTAAACCAAATGCACTTTGTCGGTTTTTTTGTTCATTTTGTGAGAGTTTTAATCGCGTATTTTCAGATGGCAATCAGCAGTTAGCCCTTCGGCCAGCCCAGGACAAGCTTTCAGCCATCAGCATCGGTGAACTGCCCATTATTGAAATGTTTCGGCATTTTCGGAAGTCCCGAGTACCCTGATAGCTGAAACCTGATGGCTTACTGCTCCAAAACCAATTGCAGCCGTTCGGCCAAAACCCGGACGTGGGGTTCGGCCAGCATCGTGAAATGGTTCCCCGGGACCAATTCCCACTGGATCGGAACCGATATCGCCCCCTGCCATCCCCAGGTGGGATCGGCTTCGGTGCCGGCCTCATCCGGGAGATAATTTCCCAGGGCGCCCGCCTCCGCCGCCCGAAAGAGAACCATCGGTATCGGATCGCTCTTGGGTATTCGGTATTCGACGCTGGCTTGAGTATTGGCTTTATAAATAGCGGCCATTCGCCGCAAATCGCTTTGGGCCAAGGGCTGACCGGCCATTTTCAAAACCAAGTGTAAATAATCGAGCCGTTCTCGATCGCTCAGAAGTTGCAGCGCCCCAGACTCGACCCCCAAATCTTTCCCCAAAATGCTGCCATAAATTTTGCTCAAATGGGCAAGACATCGGGACTCATCCCAAGAAGCCACATCTTTTTCCGGTTCGGGGACGCCCACTTGAATGTCCATGACGGCCAAAAAGGCGACTTCCTGACCCCGCGATCGCAACTGTCGGGCCATTTCAAAGGCGACTTTCCCGCCGAAGGAATGGCCGCCCAAATAATAGGGTCCGTCGGGCTGAATTTCGAGTATGGATTGGATATGGTACGCCGCAATCTCTTCCATCCGGGTTAACGGTTGTTCACCCTCATCGGTGCCGAGCGATCGCAATCCGTAAATAGGCCGGTCGCCATCCAAATATTTCCCCAAGGGATAGAGGTCGAAAACGCTCCCCAAAATTCCCGACACCAAGAACAGCGGGGGTTGGGACCCTTCCGGGCGAATGGGCACCACCGTGGAGCGATCGCCCAAACGGTCCGGGGTGGGTGGGCTCGATGCTGGCGTGGTTTCGCCGGGAATCACGAAATCCTCTTGTTCCAAATAATCCAACAACGCCGTCACGGTGGGATATTTAAACAGAAAGGTCGAACCCAAGGAACATCCCAAGCTCGATTTGAGACGATGCCGCAATTCCATCGCCATCAAAGAATCCAGTCCCAAATCGGCTAACGGGGTATTTGGATCAATTTGCTGGGCATTCTTCAACCCCAGGGTTTTCGCCACCAAAGTACACAGGTGTGACATCAGATGCGATCGCCGCTGCTCTGCTGGTAGAGATGCGATATATCGCGTCTCTACAGATCCGGTTCCCCCCTTATTAAGGGGGGTTAGGGGGGATCGCGTCTCTACAGATCCGGTTCCCCCCTTATTAAGGGGGGTTAGGGGGGATCGCGTCTCTACTTCTTGGCGATCACCTGTATTGGCGGCAACTTGTTCGTAAAACGGGGGCACTTCAGAAAACTGCCCGAGCCATTTAGACCAATCCACCGGCAGCACTCCCACCTGGGCCGTCTCTTGGGTCAAGAGTTGCTCCAAGACCGCCAAACCGCGATCGGGGGCGATTTCCGCCAGTCCCCAGGCGGACAACCGTTGCCGGTGGTTCGCATCCAGTCGGGCATTCATACCCGTTTCCGCCCAGGGTCCCCAATTGACGCTCAATGCCGGCAGTCCCAGAGAACGGCGGTGATGGGCGATCGCATCCATAAACTCGTTCGCCGCCCCGTAGCTGGCCAAACCGTGGGAACCCAACAAGGAAGCGAGGGAAGAGAAACACACAAAGAAGTCCAAAGGCCGATCGCCCGTCAGCGAGTGCAGGTTCCAAGTCCCTTGCACTTTAGCCGCCAGCCCCCGGGCAAAGCGGGTCCAGTCCTGCTGCCACAGTCCGCAGAAGTCCACCACTCCCGCCGCGTGGACGATGCCTCGCAGGGGGGGCAAGGTGTTGTCGATGTGCGCCAGTAACTCGGCCACTTTTTCCGGATCGGAGACGTCGCAGCTATAACTCATAACCCGCACCCCAGCCGCTTCCAGTTCTTCGATCCGGTCTTTGACCTCGGGTTTCGGTTCGCCGCGTCCGACGAGAACGAGATTTTTGCCCCCCCGTTCGACGATGCTACCGGCGACCCGCAATCCCAAACCGCCCGTACCGCCGGTAATCAAATAAGTGCCATCGGCATTGAGAGCCAGCGGTTGTTTCTCCTCCAAACGGCGGGACACCAGGCGGGGGACGTAGCGGGTGCCGTTCCGGAACGCCACCTGGTCTTCTGTATCACAAGAGGCAATTTCTGTCAAGAGTTCGACTTCATTTTCTGCCCCGGCATCCGGGTCCAGATCGACGATGCGGCAGTGCAGTTCCGGGTGTTCCAGGGCGATCGCTTGACCCATTCCCCAGAGCGGAGACTGGCCGATTTCCGGGACGTTCGCCGCATCACCCGCCGGCTGCGCCCCTCGGGTGATCAGCCACAGCTTCGGCAGTTCGGCACATTCTTCGATCAGGCTTTGAACCAGGTGCAGGGTACTGCCCAGACTCATTTTCGTCGCCGTTTCCAACTGGGTGGTTGTCTCAATTGTGGGGGCATCCAAACCCCACATCTGAACGACGACCTCCACATCCGGGACGGCCCGTAGGAGTTGCCGGAACTGTTCCGGGCGATCGGGGTCGAGGGTGAAATGTCCGTCGTCCTTGCGCTGATATTCCGGCCCTGGAACCGCGATCGTCGTGGGACAGCCACTCGCCCGCAACCGTCGCGCCAACTGATCCCCGACCCCCCGGCGATCGGCGATCGCGTACCCATCGGCGAAAATCAGCCAATGTTTCGCCGGTTGGGGTTGTCCCGGCGGGAGCGGCCGGGGTTGCCAGTCCACTTCGTAGAGGCAGTTTTCCAGGGGCTCGCCCGCCGCGGACTCGCCGTTTTCGGACTCAGAGGCGACTTGACCCGCCCGGTCCAATAAACCCCGGCGATACCACTCGGGAGTCTCCAACCAATAGCGCTCTCGCTGGAAGGGATAGGTCGGGAGCAATTCCCGACGGCGCGAATAATCCCGGTCGAAGCCAGACCAAGCGATCGCCACTCCATCCAGATACAATTGTGCCAAAGAACTCAACAGTTGCGGCCAATCTTCTCGCTCCTGACGCAAACTCGGAAGCCATCGCCCCTCATGTTCGGGTAGGCACTGCCGCCCCATACCCAACAGAATCGGTTTCGGGCCGACTTCGATAAATACTCCCACATCCTGGCGATCAATTGCTTTCATCCCCGGTGCAAAACGCACCGCCTGCCGCACATGGCCGCACCAATATTCGGGCGTCGCCACTTCCTCCCCAGCCAGAGAACCCGTCACATTGGAAATCAGCTTCATCTTGGGTGGCGAATAGTCAATCTGTCGCGCCGCTTTCTCAAACTCTGCCAGCATCGGCTCCATCAGGGGCGAGTGGAAGGCGTGGGAAACCGTCAACGGCTTGGTTTTGACGCCTTCTGCTTCCAGAACCGCACAAACCTTTCGCACCGCCTCCCCTGTTCCGGAAATCACGATACTCTCCGGACCGTTAATGGCCGCGATGGAAACTTCGGTCGAGTCGGGAGGGATCAAGGCCTTAACCCGTTCCTCCGTCGCCCGCAGGGAAACCATTTCCCCACCCGGTGGCAAGGCTTGCATCAGGCGCCCCCGTTCGGCGATCAGTTTCAAACCGTCTTCGAGGCTAAACACGCCGGCCACGCAGGCGGCAACATATTCGCCGATGCTGTGTCCCATGACGATATCCGGTTCAATGCCCCAGGAGGTCCATAGCTGGTACAGGGCATATTCCAGGGCAAATAGAGCCGGTTGGGTGTAGGCGGTTTGATTGATCAGGTTGGCATCTCCGATGTCTTCTGGGGGATAGAGGACATCGAGTAAGGGCGTCTCCAACTCGGGCCGTAGAATTTCATTACAGTGGGCGATCGCATCCCGGAACGTCGGTTGAGTCTCGTACAGTTGCCGGCCCATATTCACATATTGGGAACCCTGACCCGTAAATAGAAATGCAATGGCTCCTTTTGTGGCTTTGACCTCCACTTTTCTGACACTATCCGGGTCAACGGTTGCCAACTGTTCCCGCAGTTCGGTTTGAGAGCTCGCCACCACAGCCAAACGATGGTTAAAATGCTGGCGTCCGGTATTCGCGGTAAAACAAATATCTCCCAAATCCGCCTCGGGTTCCGAGTCCAAATAGTCAACGTAACGCCCCACCAACTCCAACAGCGCTTTTTCCGTCTTGGCCGATAACGTCAACAGATGCAGAGGACGCCCTTTCCCCGGCTCCCCCCTTTCCAAGCATGAACTTTCTGGCCCCCCCCTTCCCAAGGGGGGCTGGGGGGGATCTTCCCTTTCCAAGCATGAACTTTCTGCCCCCCCCCTTCCCAAGGGGGGCTGGGGGGTATCTTCCCTTTCCAAGCATGAACTTTCTGGCCCCCCCCTTCCCAAGGGGGGCTGGGGGGTATCTTCCCTTTCCAAGCATGAACTTTCTGCCCCCCCCCTTCCCAAGGGGGGCTGGGGGGGATCTTCCCTTTCCAAGCATGAACTTTCTGGCCCCCCCCTTCCCAAGGGGGGCTGGGGGGGATCTTCCATCTCCCCCCTTTTGTAAGGGGGGCCGGGGGGGATCTCCGGCGCCTCTTCAAGTACCAGGTGACAGTTCGTGCCGCCCATCCCAAACGAACTCACCCCGGCCCGTCGCGGCGTGCCATTTTTCTCCCATTTCGAGAGGGACGTATTGACATAAAACGGGCTATTGTCAAAATCGATATTGGGATTGGGTTGCCGGAAATGCAGCGAGGGCGGGATTTGCTTGTGTTTAAGGGCCAGCACCGTTTTGATCAGACCGGCCATCCCCGCCGCTTCGAGCAAATGTCCGATATTCGTTTTCACCGAACCGATCGCACAATAGCCCTTTTCTTCGGGTTCTTCAATCGAGTTCTGAAACGCCCGAGTCAATGCCGCGATTTCGATGGGATCTCCCAGGGTCGTGCCCGTCCCGTGGGCTTCGATATAACCAATAGTACGAGGATCGATATTCGCCACCGCCAGGGCTTCGGAAATCACCGCCGCCTGCCCCTCGACGCTCGGCGCCGTGTAGCCGACTTTCAGGGCACCATCGTTATTGACGGCCGAGCCCTTAATCACCCCATGAATTTTATCCCCATCTTCAATTGCCTGGGAGAGCAATTTCAGCACCACCACGCCGACACCGTTGCCGAAAACCGTCCCCTTCGCATCCGCATCGAAAGCCCGACATTTTCCGTCGGGAGAACCGATCATACCCTCTTGGTACAAATAACCCGTCTTTTGGGGGACGCTGACGGTAACGCCTCCCGCCAAAGCCATGTCACATTCGCCGTTGATTAAACTCCGACAAGCCATGTGAACGGCCACCAGAGACGTCGAACAGGCGGTTTGAACGTTCAGACTCGGACCGTTGAGATTGAGTTTGTAAGAAACCCGCGTCGGCAGATAATCTTTGCCGTTGGTGAGTCTCACCTGGAGGTCTTGGGCGGATTCTAAGAAGGTGCGATGGGGAGAAAATCCCCGGTTGGGATGCACGTTGTTAATTAAATAACTGTTCATCCCCGAGCCGGCGTACACCCCCACCGATCCCGGGTAGGTTTCGGGGTTGTAACCCGCACTTTCAACGGCGGTCCAGGCCGATTCCAAAAACAGCCGTTGTTGCGGGTCCATGATTTCAGCTTCTTTGGCAGAGTAGCCAAAAAACGCGGCATCAAATTGATCGATATCTTCTAAAACGCCACCGGCTTTGACGTAGTTAGAATCCTCGAGTAATTCGGGGTTTGCGAATTCCAATTCCCGATCATCAAAACTGGAAATACTTTCGACACCCGCCGCTAAATTTTGCCAAAATTCATCGATATTGTTAGCCCCGGGAAAGCGACCGGCTAGGCCGATAATGGCGATATCTGAGCCGTCTGTATTGCGGGTGGCACCATTTTTTCGGTGAGCAGAACCCTCGACTTTTGCCGATTCTTCCGAGGTGGGATTCAACTCTCGGGCGAGGGTGGCGATGGTGGGGTATTGGAAGAGGGTGACGATTGATAAGGTCGGGTCAAAAAGCGCGACTAATTTTTGATGAACTTGGGTGAGGAGTAAAGAATTCCCTCCCAGATCGAAAAAGTTATCGTTAATCCCGACAATTTCTAACTGTAAAAGGTCTTGCCAGACGTTGGCGATCGCTTTTTCGGTTTCGGTCCGCGGCATCACCAAAGCCGTCGCCAATTCCGGGCGGGACCGTTCCGGGGCGGGGAGGGCCAACCGATTCACCTTGCCGTTGGGAGTCAGGGGCATTTCGTCGAGAATGACAAAAGCCGCCGGTACCATATATTCTGGTAAGCGATCGTGCAAGTATCGGCGCAATTCCGGTTCCAGCTCCCCGGCCACTTTCCCGCTCAGGGGATTGTTGGCGTAGGCCGTCCACGGTTTGAGCGGGCCTGGGTGGGTCGTCATGACGGGCTTGGGCGCGATCGCATCGTGTTGAAAGATCACGTCGTAACAGCCCGGGGCATCGGAACCCGACACAGTGATGGCGATATGATAGGGGAATTCGTCGCCCAAACTCCACCAATCCTCCGGCTCCACGGCATTTTCGGTCAATTGAGGTAAAATTTGGCGCAGTTCGCCAACGGTTGCGGGTCCCTCGGCACTTTCCAACAATTCAAACAGTTTGACTTCCCCCCAAACCCGGGCATTGGGAATTCGTTTGATACCGACAATTTCCGGCTCACCTCCCAACAAGTCCCGCACCGCCGCCAAGGACAGTCCGTCTTCTTGCCAATCCACCCAATTCGGCTCTACCGCCTCGCCTGCATCCCCTACATGGAGGATGGCATCGTAACGAAATTGGCTCATTTCGTTGTGGTAACGCCCCCGCCGCAGTTGAATGTCCACCCAGCCAATCTGGGGTAGGCGTTGTTGCAGGGCGATAAAAAAGTCGGGGTCGATGGTCATCTGTCCCTCCCCGGCAATACTTTTCAAAACCCGCTTTCGCAGTGTTTCTCGGGGCAGTTCGTCGGGGGCTTTCTGCAATTGAATCGAGGTGTGGAAAGCTGGCTGTAGGGGCAGACTGCGGACGTCTCCCACGAAGACAGTCCCCCCCGATCCAACCCTTTCCACCGCTTGGGAGAGCACCGACCCCAGATAATCGATATTGGGGAACAACTGCACCACCGAGTTGATCACGACCGTATCCACTTCTCCCGGCTCAATACGGGCGATCGCTTCGTCGGCCACCCCCTGCCGCAACTCGACGCCGGACCAATCCCCCTCCAACTTCTCGATTTGCGTCTGGATGTAACGCAAAGCCGCCGGGGCCAGGTCGATGCCATAGTAAGACTGGCAGTGAGGCGCCACCCGAAACAGCAGCATCCCCGTACCGCAGCCGATCTCCAACACCCGCTGGGGACGACAGGAGAGAATTCGCCCCACGGTCCCTTGCAGCCATTCCCGCATTTCTACCGCCGGAATGGGTGCCCCCGTGTAGCTGTCGTTCCAACCGCTGATGTTGAAGGTGGGGTCTGACGCCCGGGTTTCTTTGCTGTAGGCGAGGTTCCAAAGTTCCTGCCACTGGGAAATTTGTTCTTCTGTGTTTTCTGTTTCCGCTTCCGCTTCCTCCTCGCCCCGGTAGTTGGGGTCGGGGACGACGTAGGCCACCAGGCGCTTATCCGCTTCCGAGAGGTATTCCCCGGTCCGTTCCCGTTCTTTAACGACGACGACGCTTTGATGGACGCCGCCGTGCCGGTTCAAAACGGTTTCGATTTCTCCGAGTTCGATGCGGAAACCCCGGACTTTGACTTGGTGATCGATGCGACCGAGAAATTCGATGTGTCCGTTAGCCAGGTAGCGGGCCAGATCCCCCGTTTTGTAGAGTCGTCCCGGGCCGAAGGGATTGGCAATAAATCGTTCTGCGGTCAAATCGGGGCGATCGCGGTAGCCCCGGGCCAGACCGTCTCCGCCGATGTACAGTTCTCCGAGTTCCCCGATGGGGACGGGTTGAAATTCTTCGTCGAGAATGTAGATTTGGGTATTGGCGATGGGAGTGCCGACGGATTCAGGACCGTTTTGGGTGAGGTGGCTAATATCATCGGCATTGTCGGCGGAACGGCGACCGTTGCCCACTTCGTAGGTCGTGGACCAAATGGTGGCTTCTGTAGGCCCGTACATATTCCATAGGTGGGCTCCGGTGTCAAGGAGGCGATCGGCCAGGGCTTGGGGCAGGGCTTCGCCGCCGCAGAGGATTTTCAGGCCCGGTTGGCCTTGCCACCCGGAAGCGAGGAGCAGATACCAAGTGGCTGGCGTGGCCTGCATGACCGTGGCGCCGGAATTTTCGATTAATTGAGCTAAGACCTGCCCTTCCGATACAACTTCTTGGGGGGCAATGACCACTCGGGCTCCCACCACCAGGGGCAGGTACAGTTCCAGTCCGGCAATGTCAAAGGAAATGGTGGTGACGGCCAGCAGAATGTCTCGGTCGGTCAGTCCGGGTTGACGTGCCATTGAGGTTAAGAAGTTGACCACCGAGCGATGTTCGATTTCCACGCCTTTGGGTTTGCCGGTGGAGCCGGAGGTGTAAATGGTATAGGCTAGGTTATGAGGTTGGACTCCCCCATCGGGATTCATATCACTTTCCTGGGCGATTTTGTCCCAGTCCCCGTCCAGGGTTAACAGGCGAGATGTCTGTTCTCCGTGGGTTTCTTGGCCCTTGAGCACCCCTTCTCTGAGGATCGGGACTAATTTCTCCTGGGTCAAGATGATCGCGACTTGAGCGCTTTCTACCATGTAAGCCAAGCGATCGCGGGGATAGGTCGGATCGAGGGGAACATAGGCGCCGCCCGCTTTCAGGATGCCCAGCAGTCCCACGAGCATTTCTAAGGAGCGATCGACACAAATGCCGACCAAGATCTCGGGTCCGACACCCAGATGTTGCAAATGGTGGGCCAGTTGGTTGGCCTTGGCATTCAACTGTCGGTAGGTCAGTCGCTCGTTTTCAAAAACGACGGCCACCGCATCGGGAGTTCTTTCTACCTGTTCTTCAAGTAACTGGTGGATGCACTTGTCCCGGGGGTACTCGGCTCCAGTATCGTTCCACTGAACCCAAAATTGATGGCTTTCCGATTTTGTTAGCATCAATTCTTCCACAAATAACAATCCCCGCTTCAACTCAATACAGGCTCAATACAGCATAACATTTTCATGGGCTTGGTGCTGGGAGAAATTGTACCTTTAGAGATGGGTGGTCTTGGGCTGGCAGGACTCGGGTGTTCTCAACTCGGATTGCCTCAGCTCGATTGCCGCTCTCGATCTGTCAAGGTCAGATTTTGAGGCGACGGTGGCAGGGAGAACTGCCGCCGATCGCGCCATCGGCCCCGGCTCTGACTTGTTAATAAAATTGACAAAAACTGCGGGGTGGTGTAAAATTTAGGGGCGGCTAATATTTCCGTGACGATGGCTGCCAGGATCTTGACCATTTGAGGATCGCAACCCGCCTTTAAAACTGGGTTTAAAGGGAGTTTAAGTTCCCGATTTAGGAGGTCTCACTCTCGAATTGAAGTCATTTAAGAATCAACGACCAATCATTCATCATTGATGGTCGCGGTGATTGTCTCCAGTTCTTTGGAAAAATTTGACGCAAAAACAATGATTTTTATGGCGACGATCGCTCCCTGCCATATGGGGTGATTCGACCGACGGTTGAGAATAGACCGGGAACCGGGTTTCTGGCGGCAATTCTGCATGGAAACCCGGCATCTCGGTCGGCGATCAGGTGGCACCGAAAACCTGCGTCCAGTAGTAATTCCAATTTTCGTTTCCGGTATCTTCTTCTAACAAGAAATAGCCGACTCCGATTTCTTGGAAATCCGGGTTCAGCAGATTGGCGCGGTGTCCGGGACTTTCGATCCAACCCTGGACGACGGCTTCGGGGGTTTGATAACCCGCGCCGATATTTTCGCCGACGGTGGAGTAATTATAGCCCGTATTGGTGACGCGATCGCCCACGTCGGAACCGTCCGCCCCTGTGTGGGAGAAAAAGTCTTGAAACGCCATATTTTCCGTATGGGTTTGCGCCGCCGTCGCCAGTTGGGGGTCGAATTCCAAAGGAGATAAACCGTTTTGGGCGCGGAAATTATTGGTCAATTCAATCACCTGTTCGGGGAAACTGGTACCGGTTGGCGGTTCGGTCGGGCCGCCGTTATCGACAATAACAACATTACCAACAAAATCGTTTTCGTCCATCGCATCCCCTGCGATGCCCTCCAAAACCGCCAATTCTTCCCCGGTATTGGCGACGGTAATTAAGGTTTGATTCACCCCGATCGCCCGAATTTGGATCTCGGCGATCCCGTCGGGGAGTAAAATGCGATCGATGTTATCTTCAAAGTCGGTAATCACGTCCCGTCCGCCACTGGCAAGGGCGAAAACATCGCTTCCTTCTCCCCCCGTCACCGTATCCATTCCCAAATCACCGTAGAGGGTATCTGAGCCCGCCCCACCGATGAGTTGGTCATTTTGTTGACCCCCAAATAAAGAATCATTTCCGTCACCTCCGACCACCGTATCGGCATCGAGATTTCCGAATAAATGGTCGTCTCCGCCCCCGCCATCCAGGATATCATTTTCTTTTCCACCGTAGAGGCGATCGGCCCCTCCAGCGCCGAATACGCTGTCCGCACCCCGGTTGGCGATAATCAATTCGTCGTCATCCGATCCCGCAACGGTGTCATTTCCCCCCAAAGCCAGCAGTCCCCCCGGAAATCCGCTCAACTGTCCGGAGAACAGGTTGATTTGTTCGGCGTTATCCTCACCCAATAACGCGCCGAGTTCCCCATCCGGTGTCAATACCATTTTTCTTTTTCCTCGCGATCGACTCAACAGGGGAAGTCCCGGAGAATTCCCCCTACTTAATCTTCGCATACCCGCCTTCCTGTTCCGAAAAAGTTGCGGCGCTGCGACGCACTCCGGGGGCTCAAGCCCAACAACGGAGGATTTAAAGTCGATATAATAGCCAAATCGAAGTCACGCTTCCGATATAGTGGGAAGCCAACCCGTTCAAATTGGCGACGATGACAAAAACATCCAGGGCGCGGACGGCTTCGCTGGCTTCGGTAAGGGTGGTTCCCGGCGGCTGGGAAATCGTTTTAGCGATCAAGACAGAAGCCGTGATCCCGGAACCGATCAACGTGATTAAAATGCCAATCAACCCGACCAACAACCCCAGCCTCAACAGTTTGACCGTATCCGATTTCTTGGGTTGGGCGACGCCGGTGGGCGTCAACAATTGTGTGCCAATTTGGCTATATCGAAACGAGAAAAAAATGCCGAATCCCGCCGCGATCAGCCCGATGACGGCAAACGTCACTCCGATTCCCAAGGCCGGATTCGTGTCGTCGGCGATGCCCCGTCCGGTGCTGGTAAAAATGAGCGATAAAATGGCGATGAAGGCGGCGATAAATTGTAAAGACAAACCCGCCAAACCGCTCATGCGGAGAATTTTTCCTTTTTCTTGCAACTCGTTGGGGAGCAAAGGATTATTGATATTTTTTGTTTTATTACCTGTCAATTGACCGTACCTCCGGTTTGAAGTCTGAGGCGATCACGTGGGAATCGCCCGATTTTTTAATTTAAAAAGTTCGGTTTAGAGTATTATAGCTCCACGGCCGCGAATTGGCTAGAGAGTACATCGGAGGTGACAGCGATTTCCATCTGCAGGTGGGCGAAGGAAAAATGACAGTCAAAACGGGATCAATCTTTCGACAGACAGACGACGCGATCGCCCCCCAAGCTGTAAAGTACAGCCAGATTGAAGTCACCATAGAGAGTCATTATTTATGAGTACAGTCTATCGGGTCCCCAGTTGGGTTTGCCAAGGATGCGCCACCACCATCAAAGAAGTGGTGAAAACGGCCGACAAAGACGCGGACGTTAAAGTTGACTGGGAAGGAAAAACCGTCGAAGTCGATACATCCATGTCCGAAGAATCCGTCAGACAGGCGCTCCGTTCCACGGGTGAAACCATCGAATAAGGGTTCGGGGGTGCGATTCGCGGTTGTCGCGAGTTCGGACGGGGTGGGGGACCGGCGGGCTGCGGGTTGCCATTTTTGATCCAGTTAAGTTAAAGTCTAGCCGTCCGGCGTGACGAGGAAACAAAAACTTGCCTCGCGCCGATTACTCACCATTTTGAACATCTCACCATGCCTGCCAATCGCGATCGATTCATCGACTTATTTAAGGGATTGCTCATCCTCTGGGTCATCCACATCCACACCGTCTTTTGGACGGGAGAAGAGTATCTACCAGATGTGTCTCGGCAAGTCAGTTTGCTGGCAGATGTCACCGCATTTGTTTTCATTTCTGGCTACCTGAATCGAAGTGGAAATTTCGTCAAATCGCTGCGCCGATCGCTCAAGCAGTTCATCAATCTGTATTTGAACTATCTCATGGTCAGCGCTTTGTTGCTGATCGGCATCTTTTTTGCCCTCGCCCTCAAAGAGAATGCCTTCCCCAATTTTTTGCCGGCTTTTTCTTCCATGCTAAAGGTCAGCCCGGATAGCAAGCTGTGGTCTCGCATCCCCGTTTACCCCGGCAGTCTGTGGTATATTGCCGTCTACCTTTCGACCCTGATGCTGATACCGATCGCCTTGCCCTGGCTAATTCTCGGGTCAAAAGGGCGATCGTTCTGGCCGCTACCCTATTGATGTTTGGGATTTTCCGTTATACCGCTTGGGAGCAGTCCATTTTCTTGGCCGATGCCAGCTACGTCTACCTGTTCTTATTCGTTTTCATGCTGGGAGTCACCGTTCGCGCCGAGGAACGGGCGATCGCCACCTGGACCCTCACCATCACTTTTTCAATTAACCTCGCTCCATTCCCTGCCCGGGGACGGAAACCGCGTCGCAGCAGATCTTCGGGTCATTTCTTGGCTCCCGCGATCGTCATCTGGTAAAATGCGATCGCAATCTTCAACTCGAACAGCTAATTTACCAGTCAATCATCAAAGTGAGCGGACAAAATCCAACGACCCTAGCCAAAACATCGGCTCCATCAGGACAAAGACAATTTCCCTTGTCAACTGTCGGTGCTTTGGTGGCGAACGATCGCGGACAAGTGTTAATCGTGAAAACGACCAAGTGGCGGGGAACCTGGGGCGTTCCCGGGGGGAAAGTTGAATGGGGGGAAAGTCTCGTTTCCGCCCTGATACGAGAATTCCAAGAAGAAGTGGGTTTGGAGTTGACGCAAATCCGCTTTGCCCTGTTACAAGAAGCTATTCTGGATTCCCAGTTTTGCCAACCCGCCCATTTTATTATGATCAACTACTACGCTTTCTCCGCCCGGGAAAAAATTGTTCCCAATGAAGAAATTCGGGAGTGGGCTTGGGTGACACCCCGAGAGGCAATGGAGTACAATCTCAATACCTATACTCGAATTTTAATTCAGAATTATATTGACAAAAATGTTGATCTATAGTATCATTATTAATTGGCAAAGTTAACCCAAACTAATGATGCTAAAAAAGGCCCTTGTCACCGGATCGGCAGTGGGAATTGGACGGGCGATCGCACTTCACCTTGCCGGTCAGGGATTCGATGTCGCTTTTCACTATAAAAACAGTGCCGACGCGGCCAACCAAGCCAGTCAAGAAGCCGCCACCTACGGCATCAAATCGATGGCGCTGCAAGCCGACGTCACGAAACCGGAACAAGCCCAGTCCCTGGTAGAAACCGCCGCCGAAAAACTCGGCGGCCTGTCTGTGGTTGTCAACAACGTGGGCAATTATTTGGAAAAACTCGCCAGTCAAACCTCCATAAAAGAGTGGCAAGAAATGATCGACTCCAATCTCAATGCCACTTTTTACGTGACTCAAACAGCAATTCCCCACCTCAAAGCAGCCGGTTGGGGACGGATTGTAAACTTTGCCTTCGCCAGCGCCCAACATCTCATCGCCACCGACGACCAGACGGCGTATCGCATTGCCAAAACCGGTATTATCATCTATACTAAGTCACTGGCAAAGGAGTTAATTAAGGACAACATTACGGCGAATATCATCGCGCCCGGAGTTGCCGAAAATTCAGTCGGCTTAGAGGAGACAATTCCGCTCTTGCCCAACCAACGTCCCGCCCGATTAAAAGAAATCTGCAATGCGGTCGATTTCTTTATCAGTCCCGAGTCCGAATATATCACCGGACAATTTTTGGAAGTGGCGGGGGGTTGGAAGTTGTAATTTTCGGAGAATTTTCCATGGGTCGTAAAGGCGAAATTTCTCCCCAAACCGAAATCTTTCCTGCCCGCTCAAGACCCTCGCCCGACTGACCAATCATCCGATTTATTACAGGTAGTTAAAGATGCTGACTCTCGAAGATATATACGAAATTTACGTCGCCCATAAAGATGACTACAATGCCCGAGTCGAAGAATTCACCATCGGGCATAAAACATTTAACTTCAATTCTCAAACGTCCCTGCTAGGAGTGATCAATCTTTCCACTGATTCTTGGTTTAATCATGCCGTCTGTTATCATTCCGAACAAGCAATTCGACGAGCCAAAATTTTAACCGCTCAAGGAGCCGACATTGTTGATATTGGGGCGGAAGCGAGTTCACAACACACCCAACGGGCCGATCAGGTTAAGCAGACCAGTCAACTGCTGCCGATTCTTAAAACTTTAAGTCAAGAAGGCATATTGACTTCGGTCGAAACCTATCACCCGGAAGTGGCCAGAGAATGTTTGAAAGCCGGAGCCAATGTGATCAATTTTACGGGCACCGAGAAGAGTGAAGAAATGTACCAGGTGGTAGCCGAGTTTGATGCGGCAATTATCATGTGTTACATTCAAGGAAAACACGCCAGAGATGTGGGAGAGTTCGACTTCACCTTAGCGAAAGATCCGATTGAATTTTTGTATAATTATTTCGGAAAAGAAACAGAAATCGCCACGAAACTGGGGGTTAAAAAAATCTTTATCGATCCCGCTGTTGGCTTGGGATACTCGAATTTTTACTACAAATATGAATATGTATCCAAGCGACTCAACTATCAAATCAAAAGCCTTTTGAGTGCTTTTCGACTGAGAAAATTAGGATTTCCTGTGTTCAATCAAATTCCGACGGCTCTGGAAGTTTTTGCAGAAGAAGTCAGAAGCGCTCAAGTCTTTACCTCGGTTTTTGCCGCCTTGGGAAAAAACGATATACTCAGAACCCATGAAGTCTCCAAAGTGAAAGCAGTTTTGGAGACGATGAGTTTGATGTGAGGGTTGGGTCGCTCAACGTCGCGATCGCCCGGGCTCCCACAGGCGATCGCAAAACATTGACTAAAAAAAGAAAGTCAGATGAAAAAAAAGGTTGCAGTAATTGGTGGCGGGCCAGCCGGGATGTCTTGTGCTTTGTGGTTAAAATACCTCGGATTGTATCCCATTATCATCGAAAAAAGCCCGCAACTGGGCGGGTTGCAAAATATCAATCCATTTCATCAGAAATGGTATCTGGGAGTGGCGGGCAAAACCGGCAAAGAATTGGCCCAGGAATTCCGCCGACATATTGAGGTCGAGGTGATTCGGACTCTGTGTAACTCTCCGATCGAAAGTATTCAGGGTGGGGAGAATTTTAAAATTTGTACCCCAGAACACGAAATCACCACCGAAGGGATCGTAATTGCCACCGGTCAAAGGTTTAAAGGATTTGAAGCGATCGCCTCGATTCCCGGAAGCGATCGCCTATCATCCTCCAACCGCATTTGCTTTAATCCGGGGGCAATTCCCATGACCTACGGACAAGTCGTGGCAGTGGTTGGGGGTGGCGATAACGGACTGGGTACGGCAATCATGCTGGCCGACACGGCCCAACATATTCACCTGTTTATTCGCTCCCATCTGAAAGGATTCGGAATCAATCAAAATAAGGTATTGGAGTATATTAAAGCCGGCAAAATCACGTTGCACCAACCGGCAAATATTGAGAAAATGTCAGACAAAGGCGATCGCCTTTGTCTGACATTTCAAGAGGGCGAAAAATCCCCAGAAACTCTCCCATTTGACTACATCTGTTTTCGGATGGGCTTTGCGCCCAACGTCGAGCCCATTGTTCAACTCTTTGACGCCGGAGGGGTGGGGACCCTGGAACTCAATTCAGGAGGATATATCGCCACCGACCCATTTTTGCGGACTTCAATCCCCCATGTTTACGCAGTGGGAGATGTGACCAATCCCCGCGATGCCTGCGTAGCCACCGCTGTCGGTCACGGAGCAATTGCCGCCCGCAGTGCAGAAGAAGATCTGCGATAGTTTAGTTTCGCACCAGCGCCAAAGAGACTCCCGAATCGTCCACCTGTTTCACCAGTTGAGAAATTGCCTTTCCGGAAACCGGTTCGATCCAATCCGGGGCAATTTCCGCCAAGGGAACTAACACAAATGCTCGGTCAGTCATGCGCGGATGGGGTATTTGCAACTCCGGCGTTTCTAGGATTAAATCGCCAAATAATAGCACATCCAAATCCAAAGTTCGCGGCCCCCAACGCTCTTGACGGACTCGGCCAAATTGATCCTCAATATCGAGCAGCGTTTGGAGTAACTCTTGGGGGGTTAGCTGCACTTCCAACAGGGCACAACCATTCAGAAAATCCGGCTGTGAGGGGCCGATGGGTGCGGTTTTGTACCAACTCGAATAGGCCTTGACAGTAATGCCGGGAGTTTGGTCAATCGTTTTGAGGGCCTTTTCTAAGGTTCTGTGAGAGTCGCCCAGATTACTACCCATAGCGATCGCACTCAGGGTCCGTTTTGTAGTGATCATCTTTTCAGTTTGATAGACTATAAAATTCCGGTCAAAACTATTGCGATTCTCAAAATTCAGCGACTTCATCTCTACTCCGAGTCATGTCGATCGCCACATGACCGCCAAAACCGGGAATCGGCGGCTGTTTAATCACCCGCGATCGCACTTTTTGCACCATTTCCATATCCAGAACGGCCTCGATAATCGCAGTATTCAACCGTTCGATCATCTTGAACTTTGAAGTTTCGATCAGTTGGCGCACCCGTTCCACCACATCCGCATAATTTAAGGTATCTTCCAGGCGATCGCTTTTGCCAACCCCAGATAAATCCAACCACAGGGTCAAATCCACTTCAAACCATTGACCTAGAGCCTGCTCTTCCGGGAAATATCCCACATATCCGTAATAGCGCAAGCCCGTAATTTCGATCGCGTCCATTGTTTCTAAAGGTTACTCCGTAATGCCCCAGTACGCCAGCTAATAGTATACCCCATACCCGGCCATCCCCAATCTGCGAAAATCCGGGAAATCTGCCGACTGACCCCCGCACCTCTCCCGGCCGGCCGCCGACGGGATTTTCTCATTTTTTCCGGGGTGCGATCCGCGATAGGTACGCTCTCGCGGGTTGTGCGAGTCAATTCCCCGCCAGGGGACTGCCACAAAACCGAAATCCCCCATCTGCGAAAATCTGCGAAATCTGCGGACTTACCCCAAAATCTCCTCCAACCGATGCTGATTCCAAAGCAACTGATACAACCCCTTCTCAGCCACCAACTCCTCATGACTCCCCACCTGAACGATCGCACCCTTATCCATCACAAAAATCCGATCCGCCGTCGTCGCCGCAGACATCTGGTGAGAAATAAACACCACCGTTTTCTGCTGCGTTCCACCCGTCAAATTATCCAGAATTTCCGTCGCCGTCTGATTATCCACGCTCGACAAAGAATCGTCCAAAATCAAAACCTTAGCATCCGAAATCAGAGCCCTAGCCAACGCCGTCCGCTGTCGCTGCCCCCCCGAAAGGGTGATGCCGCGTTCCCCCACGATGGTATCGTAGCCATCGGGAAAATTAAGAATTTCGTCGTGAATTCGAGCCAACTTCGCCGCCGCCTCAATTTGCGATCGCTCCGCCTGGGGACAGCCATAACAGATATTATTCGCGATCGTGGTACTAAATAAAAAGCTCTCCTGGGGGACATAACCGATCGCCGCCCGCAGTTGTGCCAGCGGCACTTGGGTGATATCCTGGCCGTCGAGAAACAGGCGATCAATGTCGATATCCAACAACCGGGGAATCGCGTTCGCCAGCGTCGTCTTCCCCGAACCGATCGGCCCCACCACGGCGATCGTTTCCCCCGGCGCGATGGTAAAATTCACCTCAGATAAAGCCGGGGTTTTCGCCTCCGGATAAGTAAACGTCAAATCCCGCGCACTCAGCCAACCCCTCACCGGAGTCCGCAGCGGTATCGGATCGACAGGATCTTGAATCTTCGGTTTGATCGACAAAATCGACTCGACGCGATCGACACTCACTTCCCCCCGCTGGTAAGCCGTAATCGTAAAACCCAATAACGCCGTCGGGAACACCAACCGCTCGATATAGAGCACCAACGCCACGAAATCCCCGACGCTAAGTTCCCCGGTGGCGATCGCCTGATCCCCCACCGCCAGCAAAATCAACAGACTCAAACTCGCCAAACCCCCCAACAACGGAAACAAAAAATTCCGCGTCCGAGCCAGTTTCAAATTCGCCTCCAGCAATTCCCGATTATTCCCCACAAACGCCCGCCGTTCGTTCTCCTCCTGGGCGTAAATTTTGATCAGGGAAATGCCGCTCATATCCTCCTGAATCAAGTCACTGAGATTGGAAAGTTTTTCCTGCACCTCCATCTGCTGGTCCCGCAGCTTCCCGCTGAACACCTGCACCAGCAGCAACATCAGCGGATAAACCGACACCGACAACAATGTTAACTTGACATCGATCGCCAACATCACCGGCAGCGTCAGGGCGTAGGCGAAAACCGTATTCACCAAACTCAACACCGCGAACCCCACCAGACGGCGGATATTGTCCACGTCACTCGTCGCCCGGTTGATCAGGTCCCCGATCCGGCTGTTGGAAAAATAGGACGCTTCCAAGCCGATCAGGTGGTTGAAAATCTTCTGTTTCAGGTCAAATTCCACCTTCCGCCCCACCCCGAAAATCAAAATCCGGGAAGCCATCCGGATCGTCCACATGATCGACGCCAGGGCGACAATCAATAAAACCTGCCAGATGACGGGCTGAAAATCGACTGTCTCTTGCAAATCGTCCACCCCGTTGCGGATCAGCAGCGGAATGTACACGCCCAAGGCATTCACGACCAAAAGGGCGATCGTCCCCAGCCCCGACACTTTCCAGTGGGGGCGCAGGTATCTTCCCAGGGTTTTGAGTCTTGAATGAGCCATAGGGTTGGGGTGTGGGGTGTGGGGTGTGGGCGGAGGGGGCGGAGGAAGCGGAGGGAGCGGGTTTTCCGCCTAGACCGCTTGGGAATTATATCAAATCCGGTTGAATGCCCGGAACAAAACGGGTTGGATATTCCAAACCGCTTGGGAATCAATTCCCAAGCTAACAGCTCAAATCATCTGAAGATGATTGGGGAGGTTTAGGAGGGGATAACCGGATTTGATATTAATTCCCAAGCTAAGAGCTCAAATCATCTAAAGATGATTGGGGAGTTCATACGGATCTGAGATTAGGACACCCTATGTCCAACCCAGTCCACGCAAGCGTGGACTTTTGCGATTCGCCTTGAAATGAATTTCAAGGCGGGTCTAGAATTGGCAGATCTGCCTCCTGTGCCCCCTCCGCCTCCGGTCGCCTCCCCAAATTTTAACGCCGATTGACTATTCCGATCGCGTGAAGGGGCGGCACTCGCGGGAGGTGGGTTCGTTGACTTCGGCAAGGCGGGAGTGGACGAAGCGATTCATCCAGTTTTCCAGATAGGCGCGGTTGGCCTGTTTTTGGGCGGGGTCGTCGGTGTCGAGGGGGTGGGGGGCAAGTCCCCGGATGGCGGCGGTGGTGACGCAGAACATCGACTTTTGGAAACTCTGGCAGATTTGCACCCGCAGGTCATCTTCCCCCCGGCAGCTATTGCGGTAGATTTCGTGCAGGTAGTCCGGCAAAAAGTGGCGCATATCCTGCATCAACTGGGTGGGGGGGATGCCGGAACCGCCGATGGGCAGGGGGTCGGCGTAGAGGGCGCCGTAGGCGAAATCTTTCTGTTCGCCGGGGATCTGGTGGGCCTGGGCGTTGTAGGACACCGTGCCCGGGAAGGGCGCCCCCCGGAAGAAAACGGCTTCGACATAGGGCACCGCCGTATCCATCAAAAAGGTCAGTCCCGCCGATTTGGGGATGATGTCGTAGGTTGTGCCCTTGATTTCGACGGAGTAAGTGATAGGTTGGTTGGCGGCGGCGACCAAGCCGTTGAGGATGTGATCGACGACGGCGGGGATGGATTGGATTTCGCCGCGATCGTAGCGATCGGACAGGTCTAAAAACATATCGCTCATCACCCGCCAAAATTGTCCCAAACCGCTGTAGTAGGCGAGTTGCCGGACTTGTTCGGGTAGGAATTCGGGGAAGAGTTTGTGCAGCCCGACCATGAACGGATTGTTTTTAATTTTCGCCTGAATTGCGGCTTCTGCGAGGGTTTTAAATTCTTGGGAGTCGAGGTAAGTATCCAATCCGCCCCCGCCGTGCCAGAGCATGGTTTTCATGCAGTATTCGGCGTATTCGTAGTTGATGCGATCGTGCCACCAAAATTTGAGGAGTTTTTGCAGGTTGATTTCCCCGTTGAAGTATTTGAAAAAGGGAAATAAGACCAAGAATTGATGGTCGGCGATATAGATCAGGTTGACGGAGTAGGCGTCCAATACCACGCCGTAGCTTTTGAGGATGCCGACGACTTCGACCAGGTTTTCGGGATAGTCCGGCAGCAGGGCGTCGCCCGACTCCAGGCGATGGATGTAGTTGCTGAGTGGATGGGTTTGAGATGTCATGGATGGGGTGGGGAAAAGTGAAAAGTGAAAAGTGAAAAATGAAAAGTGAAAAATGACCTACTCCCGACTCTCGACTCCCGACTCCCGACTCCCTCCCATTTGTGCGACGATCGCAGGAACAGGCATTAACGCCGAGGTGGTGGTTTCGGTCCACTTTACCAGCCAAGCCGGTTGGATGCCGAGGAAGGTGATAATCACGGCTAAAGCGATCGCGGGGATGCGATCGCGCCACTGAACCGGGGGCAAATTCACCACGGTTTCGGACAGGCGCCCGAAAAAGGCGCGGTTGACCATGATCAGGAAGTAAACCGAGGTCAGACCCGTTCCCACCATGCACAATAACGTCTGCACCGGGAACACTTCCATACTGCCGCGAAATATGATAAATTCGGCGATAAAACCGACCAAACCTGGGATGCCGGCGCTGGCCATCACCGCGACGATCATGATGCTGCCAATTAGCGGTAAACCCCGTTCCGGATTCAGCAATCCTCGAATCACGTCGATATCTCGACTTCCCGATTTTTTGTAAACGACCCCCACGGAGAGGAATAGCAGGGCCGAGATCAGGCCGTGGCTGACCATTTGCATCACCGAACCCAGCAAACTCAGGGGGGTGGCCGCCGCAAATGCTAACAGAATATAACCCATGTGGGCGATGGAGCTGTAGGCAACCATTTTTTTGATATCTTTCTGGGAAATGGCGCAGGAGGCCCCGTAGAGGACGCTGACCACCGCCCAACCCGCCATGTAGGGCGCGATCGCACTCCAGGCGTCCGGAAATAACCCCACGCCGAACCGCAGCAACCCGTAGGTTCCCAATTTCAGCAATACCCCCGCCAGCAGGACAGAAATCGGCGTGGAGGCTTCGACGTGGGCATCGGGGAGCCAGGTGTGGAAGGGGACGAGGGGAATTTTAATCCCGAATCCGACGATAATTCCCCCGAGGAGAATGAATTGAGTGGTCGGGGCCAGGGCCGCGATGCCCGTCGGGGCGGTGGCTAGGGTGTCCAAATCGAAGTTGGGCGCCTGGGTGAGCCACACCACCCCCAAAAATGCGGCCAGGATCAGGAACCCGGAAACGGCGGTGTAGAGGAGGAATTTGGTCGCCGCGTACCCCTTGCGTTGGCCGCCCCAGATGGCGATCAGCAGGTAGAGGGGGATCAGTTCGATTTCGTAAAACAGCAAAAACAGGAGCAGGTTTTGAGCCAGGAACGTCCCGGCAATGCCGGAAAAGATAACCAGCAGCAGGGCGTAATAGAGGCGGTGGCGGGGAATTTCCAGGTCGGTGCACCCGATCGCGATCGCCACCAACAGACTGGTCATAATAATTAACGGCAGGGACAACCCGTCAATGCCCAGGGTATAGTTTAACCCTAGGGACTCGATCCACCGAATCCGCTCCACCATCTGCAAATCGGCGATCGCGGGATCGAACCAACGGGTCAATATCACCGACCACAGAAACAATCCCCCCGCTACAAATCGGGAAATTTGGCGGGCGAGTTGGGCGGTGAGTTTCGGCCAGATCCCGATATAGAGGGCGGCGATGAGGGGAATCCAAATTAAAACACTTAGCATTTTTGAGGTTGTCCGTTCTCTGGGTTTCCCAAGGGGTCTAGAATTGCCACAGCATCAAAATCATTAGCAGACCGATACTAGCAGCGATGGTGAGGACATAGAACTGGAATTGTCCGGGAATGCTATATTTGAGCCCTTCCCCACTCAATAGGGTCGCCAAACCGAATCCGTTTACCACCCCATCGATGACATAGCGATCGACCCAAGCACTGGCGGCGGAAATGCGGTTGACGAGAAAGACGACAGTGACATCGTAGAGGCGATCGATATAAAAATCGTAGGCCAGTAAATCCTGTACGGACTTCCAGGGCAGTTTGTAGGGTTGCTTGTCCGGACCGTACAGGTAGATGAACGAACCGATCGCCACCCCCAGTCCCCCAGATGCGATCGCCAGGGGGAAGGTGAAGTCTTCGATCCGGGCTTCCAGGCCGGAGGCGGGGACTTCCACCAGCGGCGCGGACCAACTCAGCAACAGTTGCCACTGTTGGAGCATCAGCGGCACCAACAGCGTCACGACGGTCATGGCGACCATCGGCAGGGCCATCGGCCACAGGACTTCCGGCGCCCGCCTGGTTTTGGGCTGGGTTTCTCCGGCGAACACCAAACCGAACACCCGGGTCAAACCCAAAGCCGTCAGAAAATTCACCAGCACCAGCAGCACCGCCAGCCACGGCGGCAGGCTCCAAAATCCGCTCACCCACCGCCGCAGCGTCCAGAACATCCCCAACGGCATCAGGGCGACCATCCCGGCGGCACCGACAATAAAGGCGGTGGTGGTGGCGGGCATCCGCGACCAGAGTCCCCCCATTTCCGTCATGTCCTGGGTGTTGGTGGTGAGGATAACGGAACCGGCGCTCATGAACAGGAGGCACTTGGCGATCGCATGGGTGAGCAGTAGCAGCAGGGCAATATCGACGTGATTTTGACCCACCGCCACGAAGACTAGCCCCAGATAGGCGCTGGTGGAGTGGGAGAGCGCCCGTTTGATGTCAATTTGTGCGATCGCCACCAGGGACGCCCCCACCGCCGTCACCGTCCCCAACACCATCAGCGTATCGGAGACCACCGGGGACAAAGCCAGGAGCGGCTGCAGTTTGATCAAAACGTAGGCGCCCCCCGCCACCACCACGGAATTCCGCAGCAGGGAGGCCGGGTTAGGCCCCTCCATCGCCTCATCCAGCCACAGGTGCAGCGGAAATTGGGCGCACTTGCCGACGGGTCCGGCGATCAGGGCCAACCCCAGCAGAGCCGCCGTCAGGGGGGGCAAGTTGTGGCTTTCCGACCACAGTTCCAAATCGGAGAAGTTCAGACTCCCCGCCACCGTCGAGAGGTACACCACCCCCATCAGCAACAGCACGTCCCCTACCCGCTTGGTGAGGAACGCATCCCGCGCCGCCGTCACCACCAGGGGTTGGGCGTACCAGAACCCGACCAGCAGATAGGTGGAGAGGGTCAGCAGTTCCAGCAAAATATAACTCAGCAGCAGGGAATCGCTCAGGGCCAACCCGCTCACCGCCGCCTCAAAAAATCCCATCAGGCCGAAAAATCGAGCCGTCGCCCAGTCTTTTTCCATGTATCCCAGGGCGTAAAGCTGGGCGACCAGGCTGATGCCCGTCACCAGTTCCACCGCCCCCAGGCTGACGGGGGAAATTTCCAATAAGAATGATAAATCTAAGCCCGCAGCGTCGAGCCATTGAATGGTTATTTGCTGTCTCGGCAGGTCCCAGGTGGCCCGGTAGATGACCGAACCGTGCGCGAATGCCGCCACGGTCATCAACAGATTAAAATAGGCCGCTGGCCTCGGCCCGGTGCGGCGGATCAGTCCCGTTGACCACGGCAGGGTCAGAACTGCCCCGATCAGGCCATATATCGGTATCCACCAACTTGCTTGTAGGAGGAACTCAATCATTTAAGTTAGATAAAGAAATATTAACTCTCAAATTAATATATCAGCATTTGCGTCCGTCTCGGAGGCGGGGGATGTCGAAAATCCCCCGGCGATCGCCCCCCACCTGTGGCGCGACCGGGGGATTTTTTGACCACAGTTTGGCACAAAAGTCAAGACAAATGGCGAAGAGATCGGCGGAATTATTAAGTTTTTTAAAAAAATCTTAATTTATATTACTAATCAATAAAAATAATAACGAATATGAGAAATTATAATGAAGATTAATATTGTCAAAGAACGCACAATTCTCCTATTCTTAAATTTGAGGGAGGTTGAAAACTTTTTTCGCAAAAGGCAGAAAGAATCCGTAGTCTGTGCGATCGCCGGACTCAGTGCGTAAGGCATTGACGCTCGGAAATTCTGTCTGTCCGTCATTAGGAGTTGTAATACGATGTCAATCGCTGTTGGAATGATTGAAACCATAGGCTTTCCGGCCGTCGTCGAAGCGGCGGACTCGATGGTGAAAGCCGCCCGCGTCACCTTGGTGGGATATGAAAAGATCGGAAGCGGTCGCGTAACGGTCATCGTCCGAGGAGATGTCTCCGAGGTGCAAGCCTCAGTCGCGGCGGGCATGGAAGCAATTAAACGAGTCAACGGTGGCGAGCTCTCGTCCACTCACATCATCGCCCGTCCCCACGAAAACCTGGAGTACGTTCTCCCGATCCGTTACACCGACGCGGTGGAACAGTTCCGGACCTACTAAATCGCCCGCCGGTCAGGCGACCCGACCCGATCGCCGGAAAGGTCGTACAGGAGTCAGCACCCCGCTCCGAAGAGACGGGGCTGGCAACCGTCGAGGAGATTGACGTGAGTTGCGAAAGTCCCGCCCCGAGATCGAGTCTCGGGGGATCGGCGCGGTGTCCGAGATGGCATCGCCGGAACGGGGGAGCGGACTGCCGTCGAGTACGACATCCGAGCGGGTTTTCAATCTTGAGATTCAGGAGTCAAAATCGACTATGGCCATTGCAGTTGGCATGATAGAAACCCTGGGGTTCCCAGCGGTAGTGGAGGCGGCGGACTCGATGGTGAAAGCCGCCCGCGTCACCCTGGTGGGCTACGAAAAAATCGGCAGCGCCCGTGTGACCGTCATCGTGCGAGGCGATGTTTCGGAAGTGCAAGCCTCTGTGAGCGCCGGAACGGAGTCCGTGCGGCGGGTCAATGGCGGGTTGGTACTCTCCACCCACATCATCGCCCGTCCCCACGAAAACTTAGAATACGTGCTTCCGATCCGTTACACCGAAGAGGTCGAACAATTCCGCGAAAGCGTCAGCGGCCTGCGTCCGCTGAACCGTCCGTCGCCGGGACGTCCGTGAGGCGGGTAAATGGGGGGTGAGTTTTCTCCACCCATATCATCGCCCGTCCCCACGACAACCTCAAAACATGGCTTCCGAACCATCGCACCGAAGCGGGCGCACCCCGGCGCGAAACCATGGGCAACTTGCGTCCCCCGAACCCTGTCGGGGCATCGTCTTCGCGCCTTCGGAGCGACTCTCAACCGTCAGTTATCCGAATCCTGTCACCCATTCCCCGCAAAACCAATGCAAATTGCCAGAGTTCTTGGCACCGTCGTCAGTACCCAAAAGGAACCCAGTCTCAGGGGGTCCAAGTTTTTGCTATTGCAACTCCTAGATGAACAGGGAGAGCCCACCGCCGAATATGAAGTTGCGATCGACTACGTGGGTGCGGGTTTCGATGAATGGGTCCTGGTGAGCCGAGGAAGTGCAGCCCGCCAAATGTCCGGAAGTGAAACACGTCCGACCGATGCGGCCGTCGTCGGCATTATCGACACGGTGACGGCCGGAAATCGGCAGATTTACAACCAAAGAGAGCACGGCCGCCAGGGCTGAGGTTCCGGGTTCCATCCCATCGGGATCGAACCCGGAAACACCTCCGTCCGGCGTCTCCCGTGCCCGAGTCCACCAACAACAAGTCAACCTTATAGAAAGTCGGTTAGGAGAAATCGAGTTATGGCAGTTCGCAGCCACGCGGCTCCTCCAACACCCTGGTCTAAAAACCTGGCGGAGCCCAAAATCGACCCCTCAGCTTACGTCCACTCATTCTCGAATATCATCGGTGACGTCCGCATCGGCGCCCACGTCCTCGTGGCCCCCGGCACCTCCATCCGGGCCGACGAAGGCTTCCCCTTCTACATCGGCGACAACTCCAACATCCAGGACGGCGTCGTCATCCACGGTTTAGATGAAGGGCGGGTCAAAGGAGATGACGGGCAATCCTACTCCGTGTGGGTGGGAAAAAATTCCTCCATCACCCATATGTCCCTGATTCACGGACCGGCCTACGTGGGAGATAACTGCTTCATCGGTTTCCGGTCCACGGTCTTCAACGCCCGGGTCGGAAACGGGTGTATCGTGATGATGCACGCCCTGATCCAAGATGTGGAAATTCCCGCCGGAAAGTACATCCCCTCCGGAGCCATCATCACCAACCAACAACAGGCCGATCGCCTGCCCGACGTGACGGATACCGACATCAAGTTCTCCACCCACGTCATCGGCGTCAACCAAGCCCTGGCCGCGGGCTACCAGTGTTCGGAAAACGTGGCCTGCATCGCCCCCCTCCGCAATGAGTCCCAGCGGGCCGGCAGCAACGGCGGGGGACGCGATCGCACCCGCGCCGACAGTGGCAATTCCGGCCTGCCCGCCGAAACGGTGTCCACCGTCAGCCAACTCCTGGGCCAGGGCTACAAAATCGGCACCGAACACGCCGACCCGCGCCGCTTCCGCACCGGTTCCTGGCGCAGTTGCGCCCCCATCGACTCCCAGAACACCGGCGAGGTGGTGTCGGCTCTGGAGGCCTGCCTGCAAGAACACCAGGGCGAATACGTCCGCCTGCTGGGGATCGACGCCAAGGCCAAGCGCCGGGTTCTCGAAGAAATCATCCAGCGCCCCGACGGTCCGGTAGGCGGGAAGTCCTCCAACGGCCAGGTGGCCTCCCAATCCGCCTCCCGTCAGGCTCCTCGGGCATCCGCGTCCGGCGGCGGTTCGGACTTCGGGCAGCAGGTGAGCCAACTGCTGGCCCAGGGCTTGAAAATCGGCACCGAATACGCCGATGGACGCCGCTTCCGCACCGGTTCCTGGCGCAGCGGCCCGAAAATTGACAGCACCCAAGCCTCCGCTGTCATGGCCCAGTTGGATGCGTTCATGAACGAGCATACCGGGGAATATGTGCGCCTGATCGGCATCGACCCGAAAGCCAAGCGCCGGGTTGTGGAAGAAATCATTCAGCGCCCCGACGGCAAGGTATCCCAAACCACCTCGGTGACGGCCCCCGCCGCCCCGACCCCCGCCCGCAGCGGCGCCGCCTCCGTCTCCCCGTCTCAGGGGAACTTGAGTTCCGAGGCGATCGCCCAAGTGCAGGGCCTCCTGTCCCAGGGCTACAAGATCGGCACCGAACACGCCGACAAGCGCCGCTTCCGCACCGGTTCCTGGCGCAGTTGCACCCCCATCGACTCCAACAACCAGCGGGAGGTGATCGCGGGTCTGGAAGCCTGTATGAAGGAACATGAGGGCGAATATGTCCGCTTGATCGGTATCGATCCGAAAGCCAAGCGCCGGGTTCTGGAGGAAATTATCCAGCGTCCCGAATGACGTAGAAACGCCGTCCACATTTCCAGAGGTTCAGACCGAATGTGTATGTCGCCACCGCATCACCCAGACCCGTCTTACTACGTGAGTGGCGATGTGACCGTTGACCCCAGTGCTGCCATCGCCCCCGGAGTGGTTCTCCGAGCCGATCCGGATTCTCAGATCGCGATCGCCGCTGGGGTCTGCATTGGCATGGGAACAATTCTTCATGCTCATCACGGTATCCTAGAAGTAGAGAAGGGCGCCTGCATCGGTGCGGGCGTGCTAGTGGTGGGAACTGGAAAAATTGGGGTCAATGCCTGCATCGGTTCCGACTCGACCGCCATCGATCCGGCCGTCGAAGCCCAGTATGTGGTCGCTTCGGGTTCCTTAATTGGCGATCGCTCGCGTCGGGTGGGGGCATCCTCCCCCGATATGGCGGCAGAACCGGAACCGGCAACAGAAAACCCGGAACCGGAACCCGAACCGGTAACAGAAAACTCGGAACCCGAACCGGCAACAGAAAACTCGGAACCCGAACCGGCCCGGACACAGCCGGCATCAGAACCCCAGACGCGCATGGGGCCGCAGGTTTACGGACACACTCAAATCAACGAGTTGTTGAAAACCTTGCTCCCCCACCGCCGTAACCCCATAACCCCCCCCAATTCCGGATCGCCTCCTTCGGGACTCTCGTAATATCAAGTTCCGATAATCAGTTATTGTATAGATTTTTGATTATCGAATCACAGAAATAGTTTGAAAAAAAACTATTTGAGCGAACGTGATATCGCCCCGAGCTTTGGAAGTGCGATCGCCAAACATCACCCGTCGAACCCCCCGACCCCCCACCCTTCTCCCGAAACACCGAGTCGGTCAGTCGCACGCGCTTGTTGGAGAAGAGACGAAACATGGACGAACACTTGCAAATATCCGTTCCCCAAAAAAGGAACATCGAGCCCGAATTCAAAGACGCCGCTCTGGGTCTGGTCTCGACCCGCAGCTTTCCCGCGATCGTCGGCACGGCCGATATGATGCTCAAATCTGCAGGTGTTCACCTCGTCGGCTACGAAAAAATCGGCAGCGGCCACTGTACCGCGATCGTGCGGGGCCGCATCGCCGACATCCGTCTGGCGATTCAAACCGGAGTGGACACCGCCAAACAATTCGATCAGTTCGTGTCCTCCCTGGTCATCGCCCGACCCCTCCCCAACTTGGAATACGTCCTCCCCATCGGCTCCCGCCTCTCCCAACTCGCCAACGGCAGCCACTCCCGCCTCAGCAACCGAGCCGTGGGCCTGCTGGAAACCCGAGGATTTCCCGCCATGGTCGGCGCCGCCGACGCCATGCTCAAAGCCGCCGATGTCTACCTGGCTTCCTACGAAACCATCGGGGCGGGACTTTGTACCGCCATCATCCGGGGGTCCGTCGCTGATGTCGCCGTCGCCGTGGAAGCGGGGATGTACGAAGCTGAACGGATCGGAGAATTGAACGCCGTCATGGTCATCCCCAGACCCCTCGATGACCTGGAACAAACCCTGCCGCTGGCCAGTTGTTGGATCGAAAAAGACGAGCCGCTGCAGTTGCCCATCAATATCAAACAGCCCGAAAAAGAAGTGATCCAACTGCCCGACCTCAAACAACTCTCCACCGAATCCGTGCCCATGGAAGAAAAGGAATCCGATCGCTCCCTGGAAACTTGGGATTAAATTGGTAATCGGGAGTCGTGCCAGACAAATCAGTTGATAATTGACAATTATTAATTGTTCCCCACACCCCACACCCGACACCCTACCCCCTAATTTCGATGAAAATTGCGATCGCACAACTCAACCCCACCGTCGGCGATTTGAGCGGAAACGCCGGACAGATTTTGGACGCCGCCCACCAGGCCATCGAGGCCGGCGCTCACCTCCTCGTGACCACGGAACTCGCCCTCGTCGGCTACCCCCCCCGAGATCTGCTCATCCGCCCCAGTTTCATCGAGGCGGCGGACACCCAACTGCGACAACTCGCCACACAAGTGCCCCCGGAATTGGCGGTTTTGGTGGGAACCGTCTTTCCCAACCCCGAATCGGGCCGTCAGGGCGGCAAACCCCTCTTCAACGGCGCCGCCTGGGTGATGGGGGGCAAAATTCAACAGATTTTTTACAAGCGGTTGCTCCCCAACTACGACGTTTTCGACGAATATCGATATTTTGAACCGGGGAAAAACTGCAACGTCGTCACCCTCCCGGACCCGGACGCCGACGCGCCGCTGCAAATTGGCGTCACAATTTGCGAAGATCTCTGGAATGACGAAGAATTTTGGGGACACCGCACCTACACCTGCGACCCGATGAAGGATCTCGGCGATCGCAACGTGGATTTGGTCGTCAACCTGTCCGCCTCCCCCTACCGCGCCGCCAAACAACAGTTGCGGAAATCCATGCTCGGCCACAGCGCCCGCCGCTACAGAATCCCCATTTTATACGCCAACCAGGTCGGCGCCAACGACGATCTGATCTTCGACGGGTGCAGCCTCATCCTCGACGGAAAGGGCGAGGTGGTGAAGGCGTTAGCCGCCTTTGAAACCGACTTTCAAGTATTGAGTTTCGATCGCACTTCTGCAGATACTCCCATCGTCGTCGAATCCCCCGAATCCCCCGCCAAACCCACGGACGATATCGACGAAGAAATTTGGCGGGCCTTGGTTTTGGGCGTCCGGGATTATACGCGGAAATGCGGCTTTTCTAAAGCGGTGATCGGGTTGAGCGGCGGCGTCGATTCCTCTTTGGTGGCCGCGATCGCATCGGAAGCTTTGGGGCGCGATCGGGTTTTGGGGGTGTTGATGCCCTCCCCCTACAGTTCCGAACACTCGATTACAGATGCTTTGGAATTGGCGAAAAATTTGGAAATCGAAACCCAAACCCTCCCCATTCAAGACGCGATGGGCGCCTTCGATCGCACCCTCGCCGACCTGTTCGCCGGGACGGAATTCGGCATCGCCGAGGAAAATATCCAATCCCGAATTCGGGGGACGTTGCTGATGGCAATTTCCAACAAGTTCGGCAACTTGTTATTATCGACCGGCAACAAATCGGAATTGTCGGTGGGATACTGTACTTTATACGGGGATATGAACGGCGGTTTGGCGGTCATCGCCGACGTACCCAAAACCCGAGTTTACTCGATTTGCAAGTGGTTGAACCGCGACAAAGGGCGAGAAATTATCCCCAAAAATGTGATAACAAAACCCGCCAGCGCCGAGTTAAAACCGGGTCAGGTTGACAGCGATTCTCTCCCGCCTTACGAAATTTTAGACGATATTTTGTATCGCCTGATCGAGCGGCACGAATCCTTAAAAACGATGGTCGAGGCGGGACACGACGAAGAAACCGTTAAGCGAATTATTCAGTTGGTAATGCGGGCGGAATTTAAGCGTCGTCAGGCGCCGCCGGGACTGAAAATCAGCGATCGCGCCTTCGGGACGGGGTGGCGGATGCCGATCGCCAAGGGGAAATATCTGTAGGGATGGCAGTCTCGGAAGCCCCCCTAACCCCCCAATTTTGGGGGGAACAAGAAAGTTGCTCCCCTCGCCCAGGATTGGGAGAGGGGCTGGGGGTGAGGGCGAGAGTATCGCACTAACATTTTATCCTCCACATCTCAAGGGAGTGGTAGAAAATCAACATTTTCATCCATAAGATACTTGAGGGTCATTCGCCTGCCTCATTGCATCTCTTTGGGCCCTTAATCGACGTATTTTTTCTGCCACTGGGGGTGGATTGCGTTGCTGCTCTTCCCGCATTCGTTCCGCCCACTCCAGCCAATCGGTCATATACGCATCAACGGCTTCTTTGTGGTGCAGATAATACAAGATCGTGGCGTAGACTTGCTCTAGGTTTAGAGACGGATAGGTGCTGGCAATT
>NZ_JAJENU010000589.1:0-260 GCF_035615495.1 Lyngbya sp. CCY1209
ATTTCCGATATCTCTTCAATAGCAGAAGTTTCAGATTGTCTCTGAATTGGGGATGAGTCGGGAGATGCGATCGCATCCGATATCTTTTCAATACCAGAAGTTTCTGCCTGTCGCTGAATTGGGGAAATCTCCGATATCTCTTCAATAGCAGAAGTTTCCGATTCTCGCTGAATTGGGGATGAATCGGGAGATGCGATCGCATCTGTTACCTCTTCCGAAGCCGAAGTTTCCGATATCTCTTCCACGCCAGCAGTGGTGGC
>NZ_JAJENU010000590.1:0-30302 GCF_035615495.1 Lyngbya sp. CCY1209
TGGGGGGGATGGGGGCTGGGGGGGATGGGGGCTGGGGGGGGATCGAAGGGGGATAATGGGGGATCAAAATGTACCGCATAGCAGAGCCAACTGCTGTATAGCAACCGCCAAGGCGGTGAGGACACAATTGCCCTAACCGAGTCCACGCTTGCGTGGACTTTTGCGATGAGCTTTGAAATTCATTTGAAGGCGGATGAACTCATCGGAGCCATCCCATTATCGCGGCAATTGAAGGGAGATGGATTGAGCAATTTTGTGGGCAAGCTGCTTGAAATCTGAATCGACGCTCCGGACGGCAGAGACGTGGGCACCGATCGCACCATCGGCTGGTTTCAGATGAAACATCGGTTTACGTGCTTCTTGAGCCATCGGCATTAAGCTCTGATAATTTTTCAATAACGCCAGACAACTCTCATCGTTTTTGATGTGAATTTCTTGATAAATATCTTGTCCCAAAACTTCCTCATGATAAGTCTTCGGGATGCGTGTAATCCATCGCTGAAAGGCTTTTCCCGGACGATCTAAACGGACGGCGTGCTGCAAAATAACGTAGCCGATCGGTCGCATTTTTCCGAGGGGAAGCTGCAAATCATGCGCCGGATTTTTATTCAGTCTCTCGTTCCATTCGTCACCCCAGCGACGTAA
The DNA here is from genome assembly GCF_035615495.1 of Lyngbya sp. CCY1209. Lineage (GTDB taxonomy): Bacteria > Cyanobacteriota > Cyanobacteriia > Cyanobacteriales > Microcoleaceae > Limnospira. The sequence continues at coordinate 646 of NZ_JAJENU010000590.1, forward strand.
AGTTGGCCCCAAATTTTTCAAGCCTTGCAGGGAAAATAAGTCCGGCGATAAAGGAACAACCACATAGTCCGCAGCAATTAACGCAGAACGATTGATGGCTCCCAAATTGGGACCCAAATCGACCAAAATGACATCAGATCGCAGTTGAGATGATGCCTTTTGTAACAACCTCCAAAATGCCGAAATCACCCGAAACGATCGCTCTTTTCGATCCAGACAACCGGGCCATTCCGACGATAAATCATCCTCGAAACCCGAAAGCTGCAAATCCCCGTTGAGCAGTGACAATCCCTCCTCGATTTCCTCAACCACCGGATCGGCTAAATCACCAATGCCTCGGATCAGCGGTTGAAAACAGCGAAATACAGTATTAGCCTGATTGATATCCCAAATTTCTTCTAACCGTTCTTCATCCAAAAAGGCGGAAGTCAAGTTGGCTTGGGGGTCAAAATCTGCGGCCAAAACCGTCAATCCCAAATCCCGATACATCCACGCCAAATGATAGACTAAGGAAGTTTTTCCGACTCCTCCCTTATTGTTAAAAAAGGCAATGATTGGCGGACTCATGAGAACCTCCGAACAATAACTGTCGTGTAGGTGTCATCTAACAAAAACTCCGGGGGTGGATTGCCATTTCTCTCCAATGCTCGTTTGGCAGTCGGAATGCCGTAACCAAAACGTTGCACATAGCCCAGATTTTTCATCACCTCTGCCAGGTGAGGATTGCGATAATCCGTCGCACCCCGCCCAAAATTTTCTCGGTTGACTTGTCCGAACAATCCCCCCGGATTTTGAATCTCGATGCGATCGCTAAACCAATAAATTTTGACAGGTGCATTGGTTTGTTCATAAGAACGGTGCATGACCGCATTTCGGGCAAACTGACGCAGGGCTTCGATCGGGTAGTCCGGTTGTTGCATTTCAACCGCATCACCGGTAATATCTGTGGCCACTGAAATATTAATTCTTAAAACTTCATCGAGCTGTCGCAAAATATCCCATATCGACCCGTCAATCTCTTTTTGATCCTTGATCGGATCGCCCAATTCTGTCCCTTCAATTCTGAGGAATTGAACGTAGTTTCCGGGGACAAATTGTTTCGGGTCTGTCCCGACCACAAGAATTCCCAAAACCGTCGGGTATAAATCGGGTTCGGGGGTGGTAAAACGAACGGATGCCAATTGCTGGGTGAGCGATCGCCGGTTTTCTTCTAACACTTCGGGAGCCAAGACGAATGGCAAATAGGATTGTTGAAAAAACTCCAAATTGAGATCGGTAATTGTGGCGGAGGGAAACGGTCGAAGATCGAAGGGTAGATCTCCGGCCCGCCGCTTTTCATTTAATCGGCGTTCTTCTTCCGGCGTTGCAGTCGCCCGACGGGGGCCGACCCGAATCCATGTCCGTCCGTTAAATCGAACTGGCGGCGCGTCGGAAGGTTCCACAACGATCGCCACAACTTCACAGTTATCGATCGCTTTTTGACTAACTGTCAAAACGGGAAATGGCAAAATGTTTCCGTCCGAACGCATATCGGCCAGTCGCAGCAATAGGTCATCGGTGATGGTCAAGTCGGCACAGGAACCGTCATCATTGACCCCGACAAAAATAACCCCCGGTTGGCGATGGTTGGGCAAGTCATTTGCAAAAGCACAGATCGCCTGACGAATTTTATTGCGATCGGAATCCGATGCCTTGCGCTCCACCCGATCGGACTCCAAATCTCTGAACAGTTGTTCTAATTCGCCATCGTCCATACTCATTCAGCTTCGGCTCAAAACGACCCAATTTAAATCCACATTTTAACACAGTCAAACACCGGGTCGATCGCACCAACCCGGCAGACACAGCCCAGTTTTCTCAACCCCTTTACGGCTCGATAAAATGGGCCCACACATTGCCGTCAGGTCCAGCCACCCGATCCAAATAGCCGTAAGAATAGACGATGCGGCGCCCCTCCGTGTTGGCGTAACCCGTGTAGGCATCCCCCCAGGGGTCGTTGACGATGTAGCCGTAGCGGTTATAGCCGATGATGGTGAGAATGTGTCCCGAAGGCGTCGTGTCCGCCCCCAACACCACCGGGCGATTATTCAGCAACTCGCTGCGAACTCCGGACCAGCGGCGGGTGGTACTGAAACTGCTTTTGAAACCGTAGGCCCGGATCATCGCCGACAGGACGCTGTGATCAGTCTGGGACCCCTGTCCGGCGTAGTTGAAACACCACTGCAACAGTTCGTCCTCCAACTGTCCGCCCCACTGCGATCGCAATCCATAGTAATACAGCACCATGGCGATGGAGGTGACGTTGCAGGTGGACCAGTAAAACCGGGGATTGTCCCGCTGGGAGAAATAGGGGACGTTCAATTCCACCTGGGGCGGAATCGGGTCGAAGCGGCGGCCCCCCCGCTGAAACTGCACGAATTTGGGGAAGACGTAGCCCGTATTGCCGAAGTCGGGCAGTTCCTCGGTGAGGGCCACCCGGACGTGGGTCTCGTCCACGCCGTAGCTGCTGACGCCGTAAACCCGGCCACCGGGGAGGGTGACTTTTTCCCGCTTGCCGAGGTCGTCGGCATCGACGGGGTGTTTTTTCAATACCGTTGTCTGTCCCACCGTCATGGTGATGGCGTCGGGGTCGTAGGCGATCGCTTCCCCGGACCGCAATAGCCGGACGTGCTGCCAATAGACGTACCCCACATTCCCGAAACCGGGGATAGATTTGTCCAGGGTGATGCGAAAATGGCCCCGGGTGGAGGCGTAGCCTTTGATGGCGAAGGTCTGTCCCAGCAACAATTCGGCGAACTGGTGGGGGTCTAGACTGGCAGAATCCACCGGTTTGGCCTTAATTTTGGTGGTGGTCGTCACCAACATTTGGGCGTTGATGTGGGTGTCGGGCACGTCTTCCGGGTCGAAGGCGAGGGTGGTGGTTCCCTTGCGGAGGCGGACGTGGCCTTCATACAAATAGCCGAAGGAACCGACGGGGGGGATGCCGTTTTCCAACAACACTTTCAAATGGCCGTCCACCAGGCCGTATTTGAGGACGTTGAAGGTTTGACCCGCCGCCAGGGCGATTTTTTGCTGGGGGTTGAGGAACGTCGAATCCAGGGGGGAGACTTTGAAGAGGGTATCTTCAATAATATCGAGTTGCAGCGATCGCCCCACGGTCATGGGATTTTCGCTAACGGTGATATTGATAATTTGACTGCCGACGGTCTGGCCGCGGGCGTCGGTAGCCTTCAGTCGCAGCCAGCGATAACCCGGTTCGCTGAATCCCGCCTCCAGGTTGACGGTCCAGGTTCCCGCCGCCTTGTTTAACATCACGTCCAGGGGATGGCGGTCTTCGGCCTCCAGGGACACCGCGATCGCCTTTTTGGCGTCGTAGCGGCCCTTGAGGACGACGGGTTGATTCACCAACACTTCCGGCGGGCCGTCGTAGGTGAGGGCGGGGGTGGGGGAAAAGGGGACGCCGCCGCGGTTGAGTCGGACGAAATCGGGGTAAAAATAGCCGGTATTGCCGAAACCGGGGAAATTTTCGGTTAAAGCCACTTTTAAATGTCCGTCTTCGGTGGTGTAACTCCCGACGCCGTAGATCATCCCGGCCGGGAGGTAAATCTGTTGGTCTTCGGGCAAATAAGCCGAGTCCAGGGGCTTTTTCTTGAAGGGGGTGGTGTTGACGACGGTGAGGGTTATGGCGTCGCCGTCGAAGGGGATTTCGCGATCGCTCTGAAACAGCCGAACGTGGTGGCGGTAGAGGTAGCCACAGCGTCCGTAACCGGGGAGCTCTTCGCGGAGGGTGACGCGGAAGTGGTCCGCGAGGCAGGCGTAACCCAGGGCGAGGTAAGTGGCGCCCCGACTCAGGGTTGGGATGCCGGTGTCGGGAAGTTGGGATGTGTCTTCGGGTTTGGGTTTGATGGGGGTATCTTCCGTCACCCAAATCAGTTTGGTTCCCGGCGGACTCGCGGGGAGATCTTCCGGGTCGAACCAGACCACCCGGGACCCCCGGACGAGCAATATATGTTCTTTATAAAAATAGCCCGATCGCCCCACGTTGGCGATCGCGTCCCCGAGTTCCACGTAGAGGTGATCCCCCTGCAATTCGCAGCGATCGACGGCCAATATTTCCCCGGCATTCAGGGTTTGTCGGCGATCGGAACTCAAGCGGTCTGAGGCGATCGGCCGCGCCTTGAAGGGCGTTTCTTTGAGAATTAACAACCGCGTGGAGGTGCCGACATTCGTCCCCACCGTCCCCACGCTCAGGTCAACGATCGCTTCCCCGACCGTCCGATCCCGCCCATCTTTTCCCCGCACTCGCAGCCACCGCTTTCCGGCCGTATTGAAGCCGCCATCGAGGCTGACAGACCAAATTTGCGATCGCGGACTCAGCGTGGTTTCTAATGGATATTGATCTTCGGCGAGGACGGAAATGGTTTCAATTTTTCGGGGGTCGTAAGCTCCGATCAATACGACGGGTTGATTGACGATAATATCGCTCGGGCCGAGATAGGTCAGGATCGTTTCACTCATGTTCCTCAAAAACCGTAGGGGTGAGAGCCTTGGGGGGTCAAATACGGCAGTTATTCCGTCTGGCAGACGCACACTCGCTAGGATAGCTCAGTCGGACACAAACAAAGCCGCCCCCAGAAAACTCTACGGGCGGCGCGGCACTGAAAACGGATGATTTTTAGATTTCCAAAAATTGACTAACCGACTTTCGACAAGATATCCTGGGCGTGGGTGCCGGTGTTCACTTTGTCGTCAACGTAATCGATGGTTCCTTCCCCGTTGATGATGTAGGTGACGCGCTTGGCGTAGCCGCCGCCGTCCACGTCGTAGGCTTTGGTGATGGAACCGTCCACGTCCGCCAGCAGTTGGAAGGGCAAGCCGTATTTCTCGGCAAACAGTTTGTGGGAGGCTTCGTCATCCATGCTGACGCCGAGAACTACCATGTCGCGGTTCTTGTAGTCTTCGTAGTTGTCCCGGAAACTCTCCGCTTCTTTGGTGCAGCCCGGGGTGTCGTCCTTGGGGTAGAAGTACAGGACTACCGTTTTGCCGGCGAAGTCGGACAGGGAAACCGTGTTCCCATCGGTGTCTTTGGTGGTGAATGCGGGGGCTTGGGTGCCGACGGATAAAGCCATCGATGAGTCTCCTCCTGAAAACGGATTGAATACGAGTTTGCTTTATTAAGTTATCTTAAGATATTTTGCGATCGATAATTAATAATTAATAATTATCAATCGCTCTTGGCGGTCAGGGCGCGATTGTGTAACGCTGAATACAGAAATTATTTTTAAAATTTGCAGTCCCGAACGGCGGGCGCTTGGGAGCGGCGGGCATGAAACTCAACCTCAAAATCACGGAAACGGGTCTGGAACCGAATTTCCCCCCCCTGATTGGATTGGGTTCCGCCTCGGAAGTCAGCGTCCCCGTTTGGGTGTACCTGACGGAAAGTCCCGACCCCCTGGCCCCGGAAGAGGCGCTGCTATTGTGCGAACGGACCCAAGGAGAGTGGGTCGCCTGGATTCCCGAATATGGGGAAGCGATTCTGTACCGGCAGCAATTTTTCGGGATTGGCGAAGGAGGCTGACAATCGATAATAATATGGAAAAATTTCGATTTCCATGACCGTCCAACCTTCCTTGATACAATCGATGCAGTATTCTCAGACGACGATCGCACGAGCCCGACGGGCGATCCGGTGTTCCCCGTTTCGACTGAAATTGTTGACCGACACTATCGATGAGAGCGTGAAACTCGGCGCCATCGCCGGACGTCGGGGTGTAGAGTTGGGATATACGCGATCGCCCCTGTCGGAATTGGGGGCCGAAGATGCCCTCCTGTGGCTGATCCGAGTCGGGGTACTCCGGCGAGAAGTGGACGGACAGGGGATCACCGACAGCTTTCGGCTCACGCCCCTGGGCCGGCAGGTGGTGAACCAACTGGCCGATCGCGATATCGAGAGCGATTCCCCCTCCTGGGGCGATCGTCTCGCCGACGCCCTCAACCGCAGATTGCGATCGCCACTTTGAAGGGGAAGGGGGGCAACGGTCAAGCGGAGGGAGCGGGGGAGGCTCCAGGAAGCAGGGGGGGCAAGTTTATATCAAAATCCAGTTTTTGAACTCCCCAAATTCCCCAATCATCTTCAGATGATTTTCGCTGTTAGCTTGGGAATTGATTCCCAAGCGGTGCAGATGTTCCACCCGTTTCTGAACTTCCCCCACTCCCCCCGCTCCCTCGGCTCCCTCCGCCCCCCCCGCCCCCTCCGCTCTCCCCGCTCTCCCCGCCTACACCCTACCCCCTACACCCCAATTCACAATGAAAGCAATCATGGTGGTCGGAACCACGTCCCACGCCGGGAAATCGATGCTGGCCACGGCCCTGTGCCGAATTTTACGGCGTCGAAATCTGCGGGTGGTTCCGTTTAAAGGACAAAATATGGCGTTGAACTCCTACGTCACCCCCAGCGGGGCGGAAATGGGTTACGCCCAGGCCGTCCAGTCTTGGGCGGCGGGCCTGACGCCCTCGGCGTTGATGAATCCGATTTTGCTCAAGCCCCAGGGGAACATGACCTCCCAGGTGATCCTCAAGGGCAAACCCGTCGGCACCCTCGACGCTTCCGAATATTACGAGAAATTCTTCGAGACGGGGTGGAAAACCATCACCAAATGCCTGGACTACCTGCAAGGGGAATTCGAGGCGATCGTCTGCGAGGGGGCCGGGAGCCCCGCCGAAATCAACCTCAAACACCGGGATCTCACCAACATGAGGGTGGCCCAATATCTGAACGCCACCACCCTGCTGGTGGCGGATATCGACCGGGGCGGGGTCTTCGCCCACGTCGTCGGCACCCTGCAACTGCTCGAACCGGAAGAACGGGCCCTGATCAAGGGCATCGTGATTAATAAATTTCGGGGGCAGCGATCGCTGCTCGATTCCGGGATACAATGGCTGGAGGAATACACCGGCATCCCCGTGGTGGGGGTGATCCCCTGGGTCGATTTCGGTCTCCCCGCCGAAGATTCCCTCAGCCTCCTCGACCGCCGTTCCGGTTCCCCGGACGCCGAGATCACGATCGCGATCGTGCGAATTCCCCGCATTTCCAACTTCACCGACTTCGACCCCCTCGACGCCGAATCCACCGTCAGAATCCGCTACGTCGATCCGGGGGAACCCCTCGGACACCCCGACGCCGTGATCCTCCCGGGTTCCAAAACCACCATCGCCGACCTCCAGATCCTCCAACAGAGCGGCATGGCGACCCAAATTCAACAGTACGTCGAAGCCGGGGGGCAGGTGATGGGCATCTGCGGGGGATACCAGATGTTGGGACAAGAAGTCTCCGACCCCTACGGCATCGAAGGTCAGCGGGGGGAATTCAAGGGACTGGGCCTGCTGCCCATCAAAACCGTGATCACCTCCCAGAAAATCTCCCGCCAGCGCCTGGTCACGTCCAACTCTCCCCAAATGGGCTTCCCCGTCGAAGGCTACGAAATCCACCAGGGCCGCACCCAAATCTTTAGCAAACAGGAAGTATTGCCCCTGTTCGACGACTCCAGTTTAGGGGTGGTGAACCTGCAGCAATCCGTCTGGGGCCACTACCTGCACGGGATCTTCGACAACAGCCCCTGGCGGCGCGGCTGGCTGAATCACCTGCGAAAACCTCGGGGCCTGGGAACCCTGCCGACGGGAATTCCCAACTACCGCGACCAGCGCGACCTCCTCCTCGACACTCTGGCCGATACGGTGGAAGAATATCTGGATATCGATACTATCCTGGAGAATTAGGGTCTCAGGTGTTGGGCAGAATTGATAATTCTAGCGCGGCGCGCGGGTGTAGGGTGTAGGGTGTAGGGCGCAGCCGGCCCCAGGCTAACAGAACTGTAAATGCGCGATCGCGAGACTTGCGATATCAACGATCAATTATCAATTGATTCTCTCCCTTGTTAGTTGTCCCGACGCGATTAAAATTGAGATTGCTTTCGTTGATCGAAAACTTTTGTTAACAATTTTGGGGTCTGGCAGATCTGGAGGACGAGAAACTACATGGATGTTCAAGAAATTTTTGCGAAGGGCGGCCCCGCGATGTGGCCCCTGCTGGTGCTGTCGATTTTATCGATCAGCACCATTATCGAACGGCTGTGGTTTTGGGGAAATACCCTGACCCGGGAACAGAAGATCGCCAATCGGGCGATCGACGCGGCCCGCCGGGGACAGTGGGGCATGGCGTATCAGATCGCCAAGCAAACCAACAATCGCCCGATGGGACGGTTTTTTTACGCCCCCCTGCGGCTGGCGACTCCGGACCCGGAACTGTTCAGCCTCGCCCTGGAATCGGCGGCGGAGGATGAGTTGGTCGCCATGCGGCGGGGGGATAAAATCCTGGAGGCGGTGATCGCCCTGGCCCCGATGTTGGGGTTGTTGGGAACGGTTTTGGGCCTGATCAACTCCCTCGGTTCCATCCGCCTCGGAGATATCGGTACCTCGTCGGCCGCGGACGTGACGTTGGGGATCGGCGAAGCGCTGATCAGCACGGCGACGGGCCTGATCGTGGCGATCGTCAGTTTGGCATTTTACCGCCTGTTTCAAGGGTTTTCGTTCAGCCAGGTGAAAGTGTTCCGCAAGGCGGGCAATCAATTGGAATTGCTCTACCGCCAGGATTGGCCCCAGGTGAAGGCTCAGATGCAACTGCCGGGGGAAGCGGAGGAGGAAGCCGCCCCGGAAGCGTCGGAAGAGGCGGAGGGGGACTATCCTTTGATTCGGGTGCCGCTGGAGGAGGAGGAGGACGAGGACACCCCCCTCATGTCACTTCGAGATGAGTCTTCCAACCATCGAAATCCCTTGATTCCACCTCCGCCCCCCGGGGATTCTCAGTGGTCCGAAGAAGAAGAAGATAAAAAAGAAACGCGGGAATAATAAGCTATGAAACTGAATGTAGATTCTGGCACCGACGAGGGGCGGATCGAGCTGCTGCCCCTGATCGATGTGGTTTTCTGTATTTTGACGTTCTTTATTTTGGCGGCCCTGCAGTTGACCCGCCAGCAGGCGATCAACGTGGACTTGCCCCGGGCGGGGACGGGGGAAACCCAGATGCAGAAGATGTTGATCGTGGGGGTCGATGCGGCCGGGGATACCTACATCGACCAGCAGCGGGTGAATTCCCTGCAGATGCAGCGGGCGTTGCAGCGATTTTTGCGCTGGAACCCCAGCGGTTTGGTGGTGCTCTACGCCCCCAAAGATGCCCGCTACAACGATGTCGTGCAGGTTTTGGACGAATTGCGGGCGATCGGGGGCGATCGCGTGGCTCTGGCAACGCTGCCGAGTTCGGCCGAACCCCCAGCCCAGCCCGGATCGGAGAATTTGCTGACCCCCACCGCCCCGGGCGGCGAGGTGACGGAACCCCCCAATCCCTTCCTCGACGAACTGCAACCGGAAAGTCCCCTGCTCCCGGGGCCAGGTTCCACCGATTCCCCCACCACTCCGGCATTTCCGGAGGGTGCAAATTAGCAATGAGAAAGAACCGGGCTTCGCTTCTGAAGCCGGTTTTTTTGCCGGTTTTTGCCCCGAAAATGACTGGACTACCAGGGCGATCGCACCCCTTCCGAAAATTATAATAATTTCTTAATTGTCCAATATTGGCAGTTGAATTAGAGCGCGAATATAATGGGCTCAAGTTCGACCATTTGGGAATGGATTGTCCCTCGTCGGTGTCCCCGGGTCATTGACGGAGCAAAGATTAAGTTTTGCGATCGCCAGGAGAGTCTATGAATTATTTTGCAACAGTCATGACGTTGTTGCGGGAGCGACAGCAGTTTTTGGAAGAGATCCGTCAGGGCAAACGTTTGAATTCCAAGTTGCTGGGATTGCTGGTTTCCAGCACCGCCTTTTTTGCTATCTACGGGGTCATTATCGGGGCTTCCAGCGGCCCGCTACAGGCGATTTTGTCGGCGATAAAGTTGCCGGCTTTATATTTATTGACGCTGATTATTTGCTTTCCGACCCTGTATTTTTTTAACGTCATGTTTGGGTCGAAACAGACGTTCAAACAATATCTGGCGCTGCTGATGGCGGCGATGGCGGAAATTAGCGTCTTGCAACTGGGTTTCGCCCCCGTCGCCCTATTTTTTATGTTGAGTACCAACGATTATCAATTTTTTAAAATCCTGAATGTCGGCATTTTTGCGATCACCGGAATTTTGGGAATCAAGTTTTTCTACGAAGGCATGAAGTTCATGACAGAGGAGGATAGCGAAGGGGCAAAAATTCGGCTCAATATCGTCCAGTTGTGGCTGATATTATACGCCTTTGTAGGCAGTCAACTGGGATGGACGCTGCGGCCGTTTTTTGGCGCCCCCGGCGAACCGTTTCAAATTTTTCGGGAACAGGATAGTAATTTTTACTTGAATGTGTTTCAGTCCATTGGCGAACTGTTTCAATAAAAATGGAGTCAGATCTGAGCCGTTTGAGGCTTTCTAAAGGTGAATTGGGAGAGCTGACGGGTATCGATTTCGAGGATAGTCTCGCCGGGGGCTTGTGTCAAAATACCACGGTTCGAGGCGTGATTTCGGGTCGAATTTGGCACGATCGCGGGCGGCTTTTTTCCCTGCTGACGGCGGAGGCGATCGCATTCCTGATGACGGCGATCGTTTCCCTTCCCCTCGCTCTGGTGCTGGTGCGCGATCGCCAAATCTCCCCCGCCGCTTCCGCAACCACCGACTTGATCTTGTGGCTGGCGGTGGGGATCTCCGTCCTCCTGACGATCGCCGTCAATTTCTGGGTTTGGTGGCAAGTTCAACCGCTGTCGGTGCTGATCCGGCTGTTGGACGATGTGGACAAATACAACCGCGTTATCCAGGCGATCGAAATCCGCGATCGCCTCGCCTCTTCCGGAAAGAGGCCCTCGCAAAGCGTCAGCCAGGGGGAGGTGCTCAAAACCTTGGAATTGACGCGGGAAAGTTTGGTCTGCGGTTTGAGTTCGGAACGGATTTTGAGGGAAAATCAAGGCCGAGGATATGAATTATTTTCGGATTTGGAAAATAACCTGTCCGCACTGATGGCGGTGGACGGAACCGACCGGGCGAATGAGTACGGACAACTGTTAAATGATGCCCTGGAAATCGGGATGAGCGTCCACCAGGAAGTCCGCAAGTTGAAGCGAAATCCGTGAGTTGGGGGGGTCAAAACCACAGGTGCAGGGCCATCATCAGCAAAAAACCGAAGGCGATCGCGCTGCCGATTTCGGTGCGATCGCCGCCGCAAATTCCCTCCGGAATCAGTTCCGTAAACACCAAAAATCCCATCGCCCCGGCGGCAAACGTGAGGGCGTAGGGGAGGAGTTGTTGGAAGAGTGTCACCGCGAAGAAGGCGGGTGCGGCGGCGAGGGGTTGGGGCAGACTAGAGGCGATCGCGAACAGGACGCAGCGGTTGACGGAGACGCCCTCGGCCCTCAAGGGCAGGGCGACGGCCAGCCCCTCGGGGATGTTTTGCAGGGAAATCGCGATCGCCAGCAACAACCCCAACTGTTCGGTTCCGCTCCCCTCGGCACCGTAGCCCACCCCGACTGCCATCCCCTCCGGGAAACTGTGGATGAACAGGGTCCCCAAAACCAACAGGATGCGGCGGGCCGAACGGCCGCGGATGTCGCCGATCTGAAATTCTTGGTCGCTCATCAGATATTCGCTGGCGATAAAAAACAGGGTTCCCAGCAGCAACCCGATCAGTGCCGGCGGGTAGCCACTCCGCCGGATCGCCGGAAAAATCAGGTCGAAAACCGAAGCCGACAGCATCACGCCGCCGGCCAAAGCGTACCCCCGCCGCGACCATTTTGGCGACAGTTTGGGGACGAAATAAAAGGGGACGGCCCCCAACCCCGTCGCCAGCATCGTGATGATGGCCGCCGTCATCATCGTCAGAAACAGTTGGGTCTCCATAATCGCAATTAATTTTCAATTTCGGATGAATCCGCCGGATTCACCCGATTTCAAAGTCGCAGACGGGCGGCGAGATGGCATCTTCCTTTCGGATGACCTTGGGATTTTAGATCATGTCCGCTTAAACAGTTATGATTCCTCGGTGCCATCTTCTGCAGCGGCTTCAAACTTTTGCCGATTGCCTCTTGCCGATTGCCTTTTCTCGACGTTAAGTGTCAGTATTCAAACGGACTTGATATTAGTCTGGCAAAACCATGACTTTATCGATGACGTGAATCACGCCATTTTCCGCTTTGATATCGGAGTCGATCACCGTCGCATCCTGAACCATCACCGCATCGGAACCGACATCGACGTTGACGGGGGTTCCTTCGGCTGTCATCACTTCGCCGGACTGCAACTCTTCCGAGGTGACGATGCCGGGGACGACGTGATATTTCAGCAGGTTCGTCAATTCTTCGAGACTTTCCGCCTTCATGAGATTTTCTAACACGGTTTCCGGAAGGTTGGCGAAGGCTTCGTCCGTGGGGGCGAAGATGGTAAACGGTCCCTCTTGTTGCAGGACTTCGAGTAATCCCGTCACCCGCAAAATGGTCGCCAGGGTGGTGAAGCGATCGTCGGACAGGATGATTCCGACGATACCTTTCCCGACGGCTTCATTGAGAATATCCGAGGGAAATTGTGCCGTTTCTGTCGCCGATTCGGATGTCTGGCTGCGTTCCAATTGGGGGGAAGTTGCGGCGATCGCGGCAACCGATCCGGCCGACAGACTCAGAAGCATTCCCATCCCGACCGAAAGAACAGTTTTCGGGAGGTTTTTGGCGCGATCGCGGTTTTTCATGTTCCTAACTCCTGGGTATAGATTCAAATCGAATCACCCTCAATCATAGTTAAACTTCCCGGTTTGTCAAGTCAACTCTGCCAATCTGGCTGTCAGAAACCATTTGTAATTGTTCCGCCCCCCAAACCCCCAATTCTGGGGGCTTTGACCGTTGCAATTTGTGTTCGCGAATGATTTCACGCGGTTATATATAGCAGTTGCCTATCTGCTGCGATACGGTTCGATCCCCCTAAATCCCCCTTAATAAGGGGGACTTTGAACTCGGAATCGTCCCTCGCAAACCGGGGATTCGATCCCCCTAAATCCCCCTTAATAAGGGGGACTTTGAGCCCAGAATCGTACCTCGCAAACCGGGGATTCGATCCCCCTAAATCCCCCTTAATAAGGGGGACTTTGAGCCCAGAATCGTCCCTCGCCAGCCCGGGATTCGATCCCCCTAAATCCCCCTTAATAAGGGGGACTTTGAGCCCAGAATCGTCCCTCGCAAACCGGGGATTCGATCCCCCTAAATCCCCCTTAATAAGGGGGACTTTGACCCCAAAATCGTCCCTCGCAAACCGGGGATTCGATCCCCCTAAATCCCCCTTAATAAGGGGGACTTTGAACCCGGAATCGTACCTCGCCAGCCCGGGATTCGATCCCCCTAAATCCCCCTTAATAAGGGGGACTTTGAACCCGGAATCGTACCTCGCCAGCCCGGGAAACGCTGTCTAACCTTTCATAATTGATCGCCAATTGAAAGACAATCCTCTCAAGAGGATTTTCGCCAGTAGGGGCGCAAGGCTTGCGCCCTCGGGAATCAATTCCCAAGCGGTTTGTCGGAAATTACAGATATGCGATCGCCTTGGATAGATAGAAGCGATCGCCATTATCGCGATCGCGTACTGATGTAAATTGTCCGGTGCGTTCCCATATCATCGACCGATTTAACCGATAATGGGCGAGTGGGAACGCACCCTACACAAATTTCAATCAAAGTCCCCGTATAAATAAAAGCGAAGCATCCTTTGGCTTCCCCTTTACTAAGGGGGACGGGAGGGGGATTTAAGGGGGATAATGGGGGATTTTTCACGTCTCAATCGATCGCACAATTTCCAAAAAATCCGATTCTTAAAAACTGATGGGGGACAAAACTTGCCCCCCAATCTCAACTCGAATTCGAGCGAAAATTCCCGGCTACTGATTGGCGCGGGCGTCCTGAACGGCGGCAAAAAACAGCAACACCGATAAGGGAATACTCAAGGCGAGAATAATTCCGGTGATCGTCCCTCCGAGTTCCGGTTCGCCGGAGGAGAGTTCAAAGATCGAACCCACGGCAGCGATCGCGGCGATGCACGATCCGCCCAAAAACAGACCACTCTTTGGCGTTCCTACCATTATCAGCTTTTACCCCACCTGAATTTAAATTGTTCTTGTCATCCACTCTACGGCAAATTGCCAACTATTTCACCGGCTTGACTGCTTTCGGAGAAAACTTGTATTTCGCCAATTCTTCATTGAGGGCTAACTGATTTTCGACGCGATCGACGAACAGCACCCCCTGCAGGTGATCGATTTCGTGTTGAATCGCCCGGGACAGCAACTCCGTCGCCTTGAGGGTGCGGGGACGGCCGGTTTCGTCTTTGAAGGACACTTCCACCACTTCGGGCCGCGTCACGTCCATGTAAACCCCGGGAATGCTGAGGCATCCTTCCTGGAAGGGGGAAATGTCCCTGCCGGACTTTTTGATGCTGGGGTTGATCAGCACCAGGGGGGGGTTGGCGGCGTTGTCGGGTTCGCAGTCGATGACGATCACCTGTTTCTGAATGCCAACTTGGGGGGCGGCTAACCCGATGCCGTCCGCGCTGTACATGGTTTGCAGCATCTCCCGCACCAGCTTGCGGATGTCATCATCGACGCGGGAAACGCGCTTGGCGGACTGGCGCAGCACGCGATCGCCCAGATAATGAATGTCGAGGGGGGGCGTTTCTAACTTTTGCTTTTCAACCAGAACTTGAGAAGTCATGGAATGGTTACTCGCTGTTCGTTAACACTCGTTCATATTCGATTCTAATGGAGATCCCGAAATCTTGGCATCTCGCGAAGGTGGGAAAATCCGCCCCCCGGGACTGGGGCCGTTTTATTGGGGCGGAGGGGCGGAGGAGGCGGAGGAAGCGGAGGAAGACAATAAATTTTCCTTGACTTTTGGGGGGAGGTGTGCTAGGGTCGATATAACTCAGGCAATCTATCGAACAACCGAACCCGACCCATGTCTGCTCAACCTCAAAATTACTTTTATTTTTGGTTTAGAATGGTTCACTTGGAGTGAATCCAGCTCTGCATGGAAACTTCAGGTGAACCGCAGCATCAGGTCTGCGGTTTTTTTATTGATTTGACAACACTTTGAAAAAGGCAAAACATCGCAATGACTTCTAACACCGTCTGGTTTTATCGCTTTTACTTTTGGGCCCGAATCGGTTCCGGGTGAGCGATCGCGCTGTTTTTTGCCTCCCCCCGGAACCCGCCACGGTTTCGGGTTTTTTTTTGACGATTCCATCACAAATTTAAGGAGAACCTCCCATGTTAAACGCCAAACTCGCATCCAAATCTCACCCCGAGCACCAAAGCCGCGTCCGAATCACCGACCGGGTGGCGGTCGGCGGGCCGGAGTTGCTGATCGCCGCCGGCCCTTGCAGCGTGGAAAGTGCGGAACAGATGGAACGGGTGGCTGTGGAATTGGCCCCGGCCCCCGTCCAACTGCTGCGCGGCGGCGCCTTCAAACCTCGGACTTCCCCCTACTCCTTCCAGGGCCTCGGCTTGGAGGGACTTCAAATATTGGACGGGATTCGACGCCGCCACGGGGTGCCGGTGGTGACGGAGGTGATGTCGATCCCCCAACTGGAGGCGATCGCGGCCCATGTGGATATGCTGCAAATCGGCAGCCGCAATATGCAGAATTTCGAGTTACTTAAAGCCGTGGGACGGTCCGGAAAACCGACGATCCTGAAGCGGGGGTTGGCGGCGACTCTGGAAGAATTCGTGATGGCGGCGGAGTATGTCCTCAGCCACGGCAACCCGAATGTGGTGTTGTGCGAACGGGGTATCCGCAGTTTCGACTCCTACACGCGGAATGTGTTGGACCTGGGGGCGGTGGCCGCTTTGAAACAGTTGACCCATTTGCCGGTGATCGTCGATCCGTCCCACGCGGTGGGGTTGCGGGAACTGGTGGCGCCGCTGGCCCGGGCCGCGATCGCCTGCGGTGCGGACGGGTTGATTGTGGAGTGCCACCCCGTACCGGAACAGTCGGTTTCCGATGCGCGGCAGGCGCTATCTTTGGATGAGATGGTGGCGTTGGTGGAGGACTTGCGGGCGATCGCTCATGCCGTGGGGCGGCGGGTTGCCGGTGTGGCGGCGCCGGACGCGATGGCGGCTTGAGGTGGAGTGGAAGGGGCGATCGCGCTTTTTCATCTAACCCTGGTTTGCAGCGGTTTTCTCAGTCGCAACAACCAGCGGGGAATCAATTCCCCGCCTCAAAGCTAAAGTCCTCTCAAGAGGACTGAAATTAAGTCATTATAAGGTTTTCAGTCGGTTTCAACCGACTTGAGCTATTAGCCTGGGAATTGATTCCCAGGCGGGTGATTGGGTCGGGTTGAGAATGGTGCTATCTAACTGGATCTTCAATCAAAACATCCCCCTCATATCCCGGCAGCAAGAATTTGCCGTCATGCCCGCAGGGCTGACGCTGGAGGGTTGAGGGCTTTTCAATTGTCACCCGTCGGCATCCAAAAGTTTTTCCACCTCTTGCGCCAGGGTGAGGGGATTGAAGGGTTTGGCGATCAGACCTTTGACTCCCATCCGTTCAAAACTTTGGCGATCTTGGGGGAGGACTTTGGCGGTGAGGAGGATGACGGGAATCTCTTTCAAACCGGGGGTTTGTTGGAGGCGATCGAAGAATTCAAACCCGTCGATATCGGGCATCGATACATCTAAAAGAATCGCATTTGGGGATTCAGTTTTGGCTTTGACCAACCCCTCCTGACCGGAATCTGCCGTGACCACATCCCAGCCGCCGAGATCTTGCAGGCAGACCTGGACGATTTCCCGGATGCGTTCTTCATCGTCGATAATTAAAATTTTTTTTTCTACCATCGATCGCTTTTTTTTAAGTTCCAATAATCTGCTGTAAAGTCCGATCGCGATCGCCCCCAAAATCAACGGCTCGACACCGCCCACTTCAGATGTCCGGGCGGGGCAAGGTGAAGTAAAATTGACTCCCCTTTCCCAACTCGCTTTCGACCCAAATGTTGCCGCCGTGTTGTTCGACGATACTCCGACAAATCGCCAGACCCAAACCTGTGCCCCCTTTTTGGCGGGAGTCCGAAGCGTCCACTTGCAGGAACCGCCCGAAGATCGCGTCGAGTTTGTCGGGGGGAATGCCTCGGCCGCGATCGCTTACTTGAAATATTACCTCATCGCCCGCCGTCCGGGCGGATAAAATCACCGGGGTATTCGGCGGCGAAAATTTGATGGCATTTCCCACCAAATTGGTCAGGGTTTGGAGAACGGCGTCGGGGTCGGCCCGAACTCGCGCCGGGGTGGGGCGCATCTGGAGGATGACGGATTCCGAATCCGCGATCGCCTGCAA
Source organism: Lyngbya sp. CCY1209 (assembly GCF_035615495.1). Lineage (GTDB taxonomy): Bacteria > Cyanobacteriota > Cyanobacteriia > Cyanobacteriales > Microcoleaceae > Limnospira. Next base: position 18,029 of record NZ_JAJENU010000590.1, read on the forward strand.
ACTCGCGATCGCCCGCCGCATCAAGTCTTCCGCCCCACAGTCCTCCATCTTAAACTCCGCCCGCCCCGACTCCAACCGCTCGATGTCGAGAATATCGTTCACCAGCCGCACCAGCCGCTCCGTATCCAGCAGGGCGATTTCGATCAGGCGGTGGAACGTCTCGGGTCGGTCGTCGTACAACCCGCAGGACAGCAGCCCCAAGGACCCCCGGATCGCCGTGAGGGGGGTCCGCAATTCGTGGCTGACGACGGAAATAAATTCTTGCTTCATCTGCTCCATCGCCCGCCGTTCGCTGATATCCTGAGCCTGTCCGATGAAGTAGAGGGGATCGCCGGAACTGTCCCGGATCAGGGACACGCTCAACAGCGTCCAGACCTCGTATCCCCGTTTGTGGACGTACCGTTTTTCCATGTGATAGTAGGGGATCTGGCTGTCGAGCAGTTGCCGGACCGATTCCAATTCGATTTTCAGGTCTTCGGGGTGGGTGATGTCGTCTATCCTCAGAGAAAGGAACTCCCGCTCCGAATAGCCGACCATCTCGCAAAAGGCCCGGTTGACCTGTATGAAAGTCCCGTCGAGGTTGACGAGCCCCATCCCCACGGCGGAACTCTCGAAGGAGAGGCGGAAGCGCTCCTCGCTGTTTCTCAGGGCCTCCTCCGCCCGCTTGCGATCGCTGATATCCTGAATCTGAGAAATCAAATAGAGCGGCTGTTCGGTTTCGTCCATGACCAGGGAAACGCCCAGCAGCGCCCAAATGACCCGGCCGTCGCGCCCGAAGTAGCGCTTTTCGATCTCGTAGGTGCGGATCTCCCCCTTCAAAACCTGTTTGAAGAGTTGTAAGTCGGTGTCGAGGTCGTCGGGGTGGGTGATCTCCTGGAAGGTGAGCGCCAGCAATTCGGCCTCGGTGTAGCCCAAAATTTCGCACAGGGAGCGGTTCACCTTCAGCACGCGCCCGGTGCTCGACACCAAGACCATGCCGGTGGCGGCGTCCTCGAAGGCGGTGCGGAAGCGTTCCTCGCTTTCCCGGAGTTGCTTTTCGGCCCGCTTGCGATCGCCGATATCTTCCGCAAATCCGACGAATCGCAGGGGTGCCCCCCTCTCATCTCGGATCACGCTCACTTCTGCGGCGACCCAGCGAATTTCGCCGTCGGGCCGGACGATGCGATATTCCCGCCGCAGGGGAGTTCCCCGAAACTGTTCTCGCAGGGAACTTTTGACCCAATCGCGATCGTCGGGATGGATGGTTTCGAGCCAAGAGTCAGGGTTCTGATAGAGACTCTCGCAACTTCGGCCCCAAATTTTCTCGTAGGCGGGACTCACGTAAATGTACTCCCCCGAGTCGGCCCGCCGCAGGAAGAAAAACTGGCTGACGGTGGAGGCGATTTCGCGAAACCGCTCTTCGCTCTCCTGGAGGGCGAGTTCGGCCCGCTTGCGATCGCCGATATCCTCGACGATGGCCAGGTCGGAAATTGGCATCCCGTCCGCACTCCGGACGAGGGAAAGGCTGACGTGAGCCCAAACGGGGTTTCCGCTCCGGCACAAATAGCGTTTTTCCAGGGTCAGGGATTCGATGTCTCCCCGGTACAGTTTCGCCATCGCCTCCCAATAGGTTTTGAGATCCTCCGGGTGCGTGACTTCAAGATAGGTTTTTTGCAAAAGTTCCGCTTCCGAGTACCCCAACATCTGGCAAAATCGGGGATTGACGCGGATGAATCGCCCAGTGGTGACGTCCGCCTGGTTGATCCCCACCGCCGCCTGGGTGAAGACCGCCTCCCAGGTGGCTCGGCAGTCCGGCATCGCACCGCTACAGCGCCGCCGATCCAGTTGCGTTTCGATTCTCAGCAGCACTTCGGAGCGATCGAAGGGTGAAATTAAATAGTCCGCCGCCCGGAAATTTGAGGCGCGAATCTCCCGAAATACGGCCTTGGAGTCGGCCAGGAGGATGATGGGAATGTTTCGGGTCGTCCGGTCGGTTTGCAATTGTTCCGCGATCTGCACATCGCTCAATTGTACGTCGAGAAGGATCAAGTCGGGGCGCAGATTTCGCGCCTTCGAGACGATTTCATCCCCTCGATCGGTCAGCTCGATCCGATAATTGTTTTCCAGCAAGATTTGAGCCAGTCGGCGCCGGGATTCGGAAGGGTCTGCACCTATTAAAAGTGTTGTCGGAGGTATGGGAGACCGAGAAACCATGATCTGGTGTTCGTTCGAGAGGGTGAATGGACGGCATAATCGTTGTCCGGGCGATTGGAAGCGATCGCTCCTTCGGATCTGACGGCGAGATGAATCGTCGGTGAAAAATAGCGCGATCGCACAACTTTCAACAGCTTTTTATATGACCAGTTTACCCCGCCACGTCGGCTAAATACGGAATTTCGGCGGTACGGACTCCCCGACTCCATTCATCCCCCCGCATCGTGTCGCGATCGCAACTCGGACACCCGCTCTCCGCATCGGCTATTAATTTTACAGAAGCTTCATCCGAAAATTTGCTTTTTTTACATAGCCCTCTTGTTTATCAGGGCATCCCATTGTTTACTAGAAGTAGATGTTTATGCATTAAAAATTTCCGAAACTTTCACAATTTTAGCCGTGTAATTTCACGCTTAAAAGGCGAAATTTCGGGGAAATTGTTCCCCAAATATGGGAGAAAATAGAAATGAAAATTGCGGTTAAAAAAATAGCATCGAGTTGCGGGATCGGGCTCCTTTCGGTGCTGGCGATCGCGTCCCCCGGAACTGCCGCCGTATTCTACGATTTGGAGTTTTTTGACAGAGAACAAAATTTAATCGGGACGGGGGAGTTCAGCCACGAAGACGACCCGTTTGAGGCAGTCGTCGAGTTGTGCCCCCCATCGATGCCATCTTTTCTCTGTGGAGAAACCCTAGAAATAACTCGCGAAGACCAATTTTTTAGGGTGACAAACTTTTCATCGACCGTACCGGGTTTGGGTTTCTCATTGTTAATTGAAGGGGAAAGAACCGATTTATTTTGGCGACCTTTCGACGAGGAACGGGTTGCCAGTATTTCTCCTTGTAGAAGCCGATATTGTGGCGGCCGGAAACTTTTCTTCAATGAAAATTCGTGGTTTGACGGTATCGGCCGGTCTGAGGTGACTTCAATACGCCGGATGACGGCGACGGAGTGGAGTTCGGTTCTCGACGGGAGTAGCATTCCCGAACAAGTCAAGTTCGATCTTTCGGGAACCTGGACGGCGACGCGACGGACAAGCGTACCCGAACCCGCTTCAATCTTCGGATTGATCGCGATCGGCGCCTTGGGATCACTTCGCCTGAAACGCGGGGACGGCTGAGGATTTCCCGCGATCGCTTTGGGGGAAGTGACCCGAGTTTCCAAAAGAATAAACCCGAACCAATTGTCCGGGTTGAGAACTGCGCTAAGATAGTTTTTGAATCAGTTTTTCGACCCGTTCTTTCACTTCCCCCCTCACCCGAGGAAAAATCTCCGGCTTTTCGGCGGGATCGTCCAACTGCCAATCTTCAAATATCTCCCGCATCACCCACTCTTCCGGCAAATTGACGCCACAGCCGCACAGGGAAATCACCGCATCATAATCTTCTGGACTAAACTCGCTCAAAGCATTGGAGGTTTGGTCGCTAATATCGATTCCCACATCCGCCATCGCTTTGATAGCGTGGGGGTTGACTTCGCTACTTTCCAAACCGGAACTGGTCACTTCAATTATACCCTTTCCCATCACTTTTGCAAACCCCTCCGCCATTTGCGATCGGGACGAATTTTTCTTGCAGACAAACATCACTCGTTTCATCATCGATCTCCTGATTCTATTGATAGGTTTTGCAGAAATTGCATTTGTGCCTCCCGCAACTCGACGGCGGGATTGGCTGTCAAAATGGTCTGTATGGCATCTGGGTAAGATGAACCCAAACCGATTAAATAAGCGGCAAGAAATGTCCCCGTTCGCCGTCTCCCGCTGGTACAGTGAACCGCGACGGCACGGTTTTGTTGATTTTGAAGGGTGACGAAATCTTGTAACTGCTGCATCTGTTCCCGACTGGGTGCGGTTCCACCTTTGACGGGTATCCAAAGGTGAGGAAAATTCGCCTTTTCGTACAGGTCTAAATTGGACGGATCGTCCATTACGGAAACGATCGCCCCAATTCCCGCCGCTTTCAATTCGGGTAATTCTGCCGCCGTCGGCTTGCGAACCCCGGCGATTTTTTTGGGAATCACCCACCACAAATTTTCGGAAATCGGTTCGGTGGCTTGCGGTTCCATTCCATCAATTCGATTGGGTTTCCAGTGCTTTTTGTGCCGTTTCGACAATTTTTTGTCGGCTTTTTTCTTTCCGTTCGCTGTGGCGATCGGTCAGATAATCCACCTTATCCCGCAGCAGCAGGGTAAATTTATACAGTTCCTCCATCACGTCCACCACGCGATCGCGATAAGGTGAATCTTTCATCGTCCCATCTTCGTTAAACTCCTGATACGCCTTCGCCACCGAGGATTGATTCGGAATTGTAAACATCCGCATCCAACGCCCCAAAATTCGCATCGTATTCACCGCATTAAACGATTGGGAACCCCCGCTGACTTGCATCACCGCCAAAGTTTTTCCCTGGGTGGGACGAACCGCCCCGATACTCAACGGCACCCAGTCAATTTGGTTCTTTAAAATCCCGGTAATATTGCCGTGCATTTCCGGAGAAGACCAAACCTGACCCTCCGACCACTGGCTGAGTTCCCGCAGTTTTTGCACTTCCGGATGGGACTCCTCGACGCGATCGCGCAAGGGCAGATCGTGGGGATGAAAAAACCGCACTTCCGCCCCCATATCCGCAATAATTCTCGCCGCCTCTTCCGCGAGTAACCGGCTGTACGATCGCTTTCTCAGGGAACCGTACAAAAACAAAATTCTGGGGGGATGATCGAAATTATCCATGATTCAATTAACACTTCAAACAACGGGGATCGAACAACGTGGCTTTTTCCGGTTCTCGGGGAAACCAAAACGCCGTTTTTTGGCAAAATTTCACCAGCATCAACATCACCGGCACTTCAATTAACACCCCCACCACAGTCGCCAAAGCCGCCCCGGAATTGAGTCCGAATAATGTGACTGCGGTGGCGATCGCCACTTCAAAATGATTGCTGGCCCCGATCAGCGCCGCCGGTGCGGAATCTTCATAAGACAGCTTCATTTTCAACGCGATAACATAGGTGATAAAAAAGATGAAGTTGGTTTGGATAAACAGGGGTACGGCAATCAACAGAATGTGCAGGGGATTCTCGACAATCAGATCGCCTTTGAACGCAAACAGCAAAACCAAAGTGATCAGCAAAGCCGCCGTCGAAACCGGACTCAAGTATTTCAAAAATTTGCGATCGAACCAAGCCTTCCCTTTGTGCTTGAAAATCCAATAGCGACTGTACATCCCCGCCGCCAACGGCAACCCCACATAAATCAAAACCGACAGTAAAATCGTCTGCCAGGGAACCGCCAAATTATTCGCCGACAGCAGCCACCGTCCCAAAGGAGCGTACAAAAACAGCATCGTCAGGGAATTAATCGCCACCATTACCAAGGTATGGCCTTGGTTGCTGTAGGACAAATAACCCCACATCAAAACCATCGCCGTACAGGGGGCAATTCCCAACAATATCGTCCCGGCAATATAGGAGTCCGCCAGGGAAACTTCCGCCCCCCGCAGCATCTCCGTCCCGGTGATCAGAGGGCGAAACAGCCACCCCAGAAAAAACTGGGCAAACGCCACCATCGTAAAGGGTTTTATCACCCAATTTACAATTAAAGTTAATAATACGGGTTTGGGGGTTCTCGCCGCGTTCACCGCCTGGGTAAAGTCAATTTTTACCATGATGGGATACATCATGAAAAACAGGCAAATCGCGATGGGAATCGACACCTGATAAACGCTCATCGAGTCGAGGGTGACGGCGACTCCTGGAAATAAACGACCGAGGGCGATACCTCCGAGGATGCAGAGAATCACCCAAACGGTCAGGTATTTTTCAAAGAAACTGAGTTGGCCGCCGGCTTGGACAGCCGATTGATTGATGGGGGAATTGCTACTCATGGATTTAGTATTCGGTTGTCGTTTTCAACACTTCATCGATGCTCATGGTGAATTCCGCTTCGCCGCCGAACGCGGTTCCAACTTTGGTTTTATGAAAGTTTCGGTAAACTGCGGTATAGTCGTCCTCCTCGAAGGGGATGTAACCCACAGAACTGACGATTTCCGGGGAGTTTCTGATATAAAAATCCAGGAAATCCGTCATCAATGGATTGTCCCGCGCCACCCCCGCATTGATATAAATAAACAGGGGACGAGCCAGGGGCTTATATTCGGCATTTTGAACGGCTTCCGGGGAAGGCATGACGGGGGAACCTTCGCTGTTATGAATTGCCACCGCTTTGAGTTTATCTTGATTTTCAAAGTAGTAAGCATAGCCGAAATATCCCAAAGCGTTCGGATTTTCGCTCACGCCTTTCGCCAATATATCGTCGTCCTCGCTGGCCGTGTAGTCGCTGCGGGAGCTTCCCGATTGGCCGACAATTGCCTCGGTAAAATAATCGTAGGTTCCCGAATCGGTACCCGGCCCAAATAGAACGATGGGGCGGTCGGGCCACTCCGGTCGAATTTGGTTCCACTTGGTAATTTTTCCCTGGGCGGCGGGTTCCCAAATTTTTTTGAGTTCCGCAACGGTCAGGTCTGACGCCCAAGTATTTTGGGGGTTGACAACCACCGTCAGGGCATCAAAAGCGACGGGAAGTTCGATATATGCAATTTCATTTTTTTTGCACTCCTCCATCTCGTTTTTGAGAATGGGGCGGGACGCATTGTTGATGTCAGTTTCGCCGGCACAGAATTTTTTAAAACCGCCGCCGGTACCGGAAAAACTGGCACTCACTTCAACGTCTTGCTCGGGTTCGGCGTTGAATTGGGCGACCATTTTTTCGGTGATGGGGTAGACGGTACTCGAACCGTCGATTTGAATGGGTCGGACTTGGCCGGACTGGGTGGGCTCGCAGGCGGACAGTACGGCGACTGCCCCCAGCCCCAAAGCCAGCCGTCGGGCTGTTTGGATTGGACTCATGAACTTCGCCCCCGGTTGAGCAAATGGAGGAACACTCTCTATTATTTCAAAAAAAATTGATATGTCAAGGGGGTTGCCCGCGTCCTGGGTACGAGATTTCATCGCTAAACTCCTTGCCAGCAAGGGAATAGAGGCTGAATGGTCGAGGCGAAAGGGCGATCGCACCTTCCGTATTAATCAAAAAATATTGATTTAACCGAACTCCGGTTTGATGAGAATGCGATCGCGATCGCACCCCCATGTTGATCTGACTCACTGCCAAAGACAACGAAGATCTCATCCGTAAATTCCCCGAGTCACGGCGATCGAAAAGCGATCGCGGGAAGATATAAATAGAGAAGCGTTCAGTCCAGTCAAATGATTTCAGTTCAACTTTTACCCGGCGCCATCTACAACATGATGGCTACCGTAGCCGACAAAGGCTACCTGACCCTCGCCGACCGCTACGGACTCATGGCCGCCATCCTCGACGAGTCCCTCAGTGAAGACGAACAGCGATCGCTCAACCGGTTGCTGCGATCGGTGGTTCGCGGTCGGATCAAAATTGTCGAGGAACTTTCCGAAGTCCTCTAAACGTTCCAGTGCCAACCTTTCTGCTACAATCTCCGAGTCCCAGTCATCACCTAGCAACCGAGGTTAAAGGGAACGATGGAGTTATTTGAAGCGATCGAACAACGCCGTTCGGTCAAACACTACGATCCGTCTCACGCCATGACCGAGGCGGAAATTCAAACCCTCTTAGAAACGGCTATACTCTCCCCGACTTCTTTTAATATTCAAAACTGGCGGTTTGTGGTTGTCCGAGATCCGGAAATTCGCCAGCAAATCCGTGCTGCCGCCTGGGATCAGGCTCAAGTTACTGAAGCTTCGATCCTGATTATTTTGTGTGCCGATCTCAAATCCTGGCAAAAGAATCCCGAACGATATTGGCAGAATGCACCGGAAACAACCCGCAATATGTTAGTTCCCATGATCGGTTCTTTTTACGACGGAAAGGAACAACTGCAACGGGATGAAGCGATGCGTTCCTGCGGCATGGCCGGACAGACGATCATGCTGACGGCAAAGGCGATGGGTTACGATAGCTGTCCGATGATCGGATTTGACCCCGAAAAGGTCGCAGAAATTATTAAGTTGCCCGAAGATCATGCGATCGCTTTTATGATTGCCGTGGGTAAGGCGGTGAAACCGGCTTCGCCCCGGGGGGGACAACTCGATCTTTCGGAAGTGGTGATTCGCGACAGTTGGTAATTTCAAATGCGAAAAGTGAATATCCCCCCCAGCCCCCATCCCCCCCGGCCCCCATCCCCCCCAGCCCCCATCCCCCCCAGCCCCCCTTTGTAAGGGGGGAGTAAGGGGGGAGTAAGGGGGGAGGAAGGGGGGAGAATTCGTCATCAAAGTCCCCCTTTTTAAGGGGGATTTAGGGGGATCATTGGTCTTTCATTAAATCGAAAACGGCGATATAAAAACCGGATCGAATTGGATTTCAAAACGTAGCTGAAATACAAAATCTACCACCCGCCGGCCTGGAAATCCCGAGCCGCCTTTTGATATTCGCTGGGTACGGTGCGGATAATTCCTCGGGACATTTGAGACACTTGGCTGGCGACCACACCGCCGATCGCACCCAAGACGATCAGGGCCGAAAAAAAGCCGAACAGGACAGAATTTCGGGAATCGGTGGGATGGTCTTCGGGGGGGAGGGGACTTTCTTCCTCCTCGAATCCGATTCGATCGCGATCGTTATCTTCTGTTATCGCCCCCTTCCCGACGAGTGGAAGTAACTCGACCTCGGAAACGAAGGGGTTGTAGAGAACTCGATCGGAGATGCCGGATATTGAATAGGAGAGTTTCATGGGTTTTTCACCGATGTTGTCGATGTCATCTATTTTCACCGAGTTTCGATAAGGTTTCGGTGAAGTCAATCCGATGTTTTTGTAATCTTAACCCATCCCGTCCGCGATCGCGATCGCTTTCCTGTTAATGTGAACAAATGTTAACCTTTTGTTGTGATTTCCTGATTTTTTGGCGATCGACTGATGACTTGAGTTGCAATTGTTTATATAGCAATCTAGCAATCTTTTCCCATCGAAACCGCTACAAGAAACATAAAGCGTCCGGATTTTGGGGGCAAATTTGATTTGCAATGGGATTGTCGTGGAGGTAGATCTCGTGGAGATTATCGAGAGAAGCGAGGGAAAACGGGTTGGAAATGTTGTTGCTGTTGAGATTCAATTCCCTTAAATTATTTAGAGAAGCCAACGGTTCGACGTTGGAGATATTATTATTGCTCAGGTTCAGTTCGGTCAAATTAGTCAGGGTTGCCAGCGGCGCGAGGTCGGAAATTTGGTTGCGGGACAGGCCGAGTTCCGTCAAGTTCGTCAGGGGACTCAGGGGGGTCAAGTCGGAGATTTGATTGTTTCCCAACAACAGGAGGTTGAGGTTTTCCAGGGAACTGAGGGGGGTCAAATCCGAAATTTGATTGTTGATGAGAATCAGCCGTTCCAGTTGGGTCAGCGGTTCCAGGGGGGTGAGGTCGGAGATGTCGTTGGAGGCGAGAAACAGAATTCTGAGGTTGGTGAGATTGCCGAGGGGGGTCAAATCGGAAATCTCGTTTCTGTGGAGGACGAGGCGGTTGAGGTTGGTGAGGGTCGCCAAAGGCCGCAGGTCGGACAGTTCCCGGGCCGTCAGGTCCAGGCGGCGGAGGGTTGCCAGCCGCTTTTCGGCTTCCGAACAGTTCTCGGTGTCGGCAGTTTCCAGGAGGAGATCGACGGTGCGGCGGGTTTCGGGGGGCAACTCTTCCTTCGCCGCGCACCACTGGGAAAAGCCGGTGGATTCGTCCAAGTCGCCTGCGGACTGACCCGGAGATGGGGTCGCCGTTGTCAAGCATAAGGCGCAACCCGAGGCGATCGCGGCCCCGATTCCCAGGATTTGACGCTCAAACTGTCCCCACATCTGCATTTCCTCGATATCACACCACAAACGAAAGCGATCCGAGCGCGATCGCAACACCCGATCATATCGTAGAGTCGGCCGATTCCCACCGCGGCGATCGGGAAAGTCCGGGAGTATGTCAAAATCAAAAACGAGTTGCCTGTAAGATTAATCGCGCATTTCGAGGATTCCGTGACCGAACCCACCCCCACCCCGGCTTTCAAATTCGACCGCGTTGAGGATGCTTTGGCAGACCTGAAGGCGGGACGCTGCATCGTCGTCGTGGATGACGAACACCGGGAGAACGAGGGCGATCTGATCTGTGCCGCCCAATTTGCCACCCCCCAAACCATCAACTTCATGGCGGTGGAAGCCCGGGGGCTGATCTGCTTGGCCCTGACCGGCGATCGCCTCGACCAACTCGACCTCCCCCTGATGGTGACGAAAAACACCGACAGCAACCAAACCGCCTTCACCGTCAGCATCGACGCATCCCCCAAAATGGGAGTCACCACGGGCATTTCCGCCGACGATCGCGCCCGCACCATCCAGGTGGCGATCCAACCGGAAACCCAACCGGAGGACCTGCGGCGCCCCGGCCACATTTTCCCCCTGCGGGCCAAAGAGGGCGGCGTCCTGGAACGGGCCGGCCACACCGAAGCGGCGGTGGATCTGGCGCGGCTGGCCGGACTCTACCCCGGCGGCGTGATCTGCGAGATCCAAAACCCGGACGGTTCGATGGCGCGACTTCCGGAACTGATCGAATACGCCCAAACCCACAATTTGAAACTGATCAGCATCGCCGACCTGATCGGCTACCGCCTGCAACACGATCGCTTCATCCTCCGGGAGGCCGTCGCCAAACTCCCCACCCAATTCGGAGAGTTTTTAATTTACGCCTACCGCAACACCCAGGACGACAGCGAGCACGTCGCCCTCGTCAAAGGCGACCCGGCAGATTTCGGGGACATCCCGGTGATGGTGCGGGTACACTCGGAATGTCTGACCGGCGACGCCTTCGGTTCCCTCCGCTGCGACTGCCGGATGCAACTCCAAACCGCGTTGAAAATGATCGACTACGCCGGGGCGGGGGTGCTGGTTTACCTGAAACAGGAAGGCCGCGGCATCGGTTTAATTAATAAATTGAAAGCCTATTCGTTGCAGGATATGGGGCTCGACACGGTGGAAGCCAACGAACGCCTCGGCTTCCCCCCCGACCTGCGAAATTACGGCATGGGGGCGCAAATTCTCAACGATATCGGCGTGCGCCAGATCCGGCTGATTACAAACAATCCCCGCAAAATTGCCGGGTTGAAGGGTTACGGCATCGAGATCGTCGATCGCGTACCGTTATTAATCGAAGCGACGGATTACAACTCGGTTTACCTGGCGACGAAGGCGAAAAAGTTGGGTCATCTGTTGCTGCAAACCTATTTGGTGACGGTGGCGATCAAGTGGGAAAAACTGCCGAAAGATCCGGTGGAGACGGCGGAGGAAATGGGGGAAACGTTCATCCCTTCCACACTGTCGGTTTTGCAGTCGGCGGCGGAACTGTATTCCTACTCCGACCAGGTGGAAAAACTCAGACATCTCGCCCACAGTTACGAACTGCGAATTCAGGAGGAAACTCGCCCGGTGGCGATCGCCTTATTCGGTCAGGCCTCGATGGTGTTTAACCTCGGTTTCGACCAGCCGAATTTGGCGGCGGCGGACTGGTATGAGGATAATGACCATCCCTATGTTAAAGCCATTCAGGAGATATTGGATCGCATCGCCACCTGGCCCCACGTCGAAAAGTTGGAGTTTCTGATTTCTCCGGGTTACGATCCCCTCACGAGTCTGAAAGTGCAATTGAAGCGGCAGGCGTTTTCTTTGGAGAAGCGTCCGAGCTCGGTGTGCGATCGGTTGGAAACGCAGACGATTTATCGTTTTTCGGTGTGAAAAGCCCTCACCCCCGACCCCTCTCCCAATTTTGGGCGAGGGGAGTTGATTTTCCGGTTCCCCCCAAAATTGGGGGGATCGGGGGGGCTTCCGACACTCTCGCCTTTAATATTCATTAAATTTCACCACAGAGGCACAGAGGACACGGAGAGGTTATCGGTTTTTACGAAATATCTGGACTGCCATAATCACATAAAAAACGGATGGTATGGCAATCGGAAACCATTGGTAAATCGTCGCGCCCCCAAACCCCCAATTCTGGGGGCTTTGAGTGGAGCGATTTTTTTCCGGAATCATTTCA
>NZ_JAJENU010000591.1:0-210 GCF_035615495.1 Lyngbya sp. CCY1209
GGAAGTCTGGCTTATCGGTTTTGCAATTATCGTTTAATTATTTAAATAAATGTCAGGTAATCTTGAAAAATAATTGCTAATTTCTCTCAAACAGTTGACGGCAGAATGGGGGTTCTGGTACAGTTATGGAAATACCTCCCAAGGGGTTCTTGTGTCTGCCCGCCAAAACGACACCCGAAACCCCGATTCTACCGTCAGTTTTCCAAATTT
>NZ_JAJENU010000592.1:0-23984 GCF_035615495.1 Lyngbya sp. CCY1209
TATGAGAGTTTCTCTTTCCCCACCAGATGGTTGCCTAGAAACCCGGTTTCTACTCCCAAGCATCCATCCCGAACCATGTTTAGGGGGCGAGTCACTCAATTAAGTCAAAATTCGGGGCAGGCGATGCTTGAAGCCGCAGAGAATTTCCCAGGAAATCGACCCCAACTGATCGGCCCAATCATCGGCGGAAATGGCGCGATCGCCCTCTCCTCCCAACAGCGTCACCACTTCCCCCACCTGCAAATCGGGGATATCGCTGACATCCAACATCAACTGATCCATCGTCACCGCCCCAATTTGGGAGACGAATTGACCGCGAATCAACACCTTCATGCGGTTCGACAAATTGCGGGGTACGCCGTCCGCGTAGCCGATGCCGACGACGGCGATGCGAGTCCGTTCGGGGGCGACAAATTGATGTCCGTAACTGACCCCCGTGCCCGCCTCGATGGTTTTGATTTGAGTGACTCGGGCCCGGACGCTCATCGCCGGTTTCAGATCCGCGGCCGATCGCAAATGAGGGGCCGGATACAACCCGTAAATCGACAATCCCACCCGCACCATATCGTAATGCAGATCCGGGTCGGCGAGGGTGGCGGCGGAGTTGGCCAGGTGCAGGCAGGGGCGGCGATCGCGATCTAAAATGTCGGCAATTTGTCGGATCGCCCCCCGGAAGCGGCGGTGCTGCCGATCCATGATCGTGCGGTCCGGACTGTCCGCCGTGGCGAAGTGGGAGTAAATCCCGGAAATTTCCAAATGGGGCAACCCGCGCACCAGTTGCACGAAGTCCAGGGCCTTTTTCCAGGACGTGCCCAGGCGGGACATCCCCGTGTCGATGTTGAGGTGGACCCAAAGCGATCGCCCCGAGGTTTGCAGCGTCTCCGAAAATAATAGCGCCTGCTGGGGGGTGCACAGGGTCGGCTGCAGTTGCCAATGGGCGATCGCTTCCACTTCGTCGGCGGTGTGGGCCGCGCCGAGCACCAAAATCGGCTTCTCAATTCCGGCTTCCCGCAGTTGGATGCCCTCCGGAATCGTCGCCACCGCGAACCCCGAAACACCCGCCTCGGAGACGATCTGGGCTACGGAAACGGCACCGTGACCGTAGGCATCCGCCTTCACCACCGCCATCAGTCGGGTGCGGGGGGACAGCAGGCTGCGGATCTGCCTGACGTTGTGGGCGATCGCGCCCCGATCCACTTCCACCCAAGCCCGATGTTCATGTCCGATCCCGATCCGGGCTTCGAGATATTCCGCCGATCTGCCCATCTCGATGGGTTTCCCGCTAATCATTGCTCACTCCTCACGCTTAGATCTAAACTGATGCTCCCAGCCTCGCCGGGATGCTATCAGAATACTCTACAGCGTTTTCCTTCGGACTCCGGGTCTGCCTCCGGAAGGGGAGCGATCGCGCGACTTCCCCCCCTGCCCTTTGCTCCAAAGGCCAGTAACGAGTTAAGCTGTGATAATATTCGGTCAAACATTACCTTGCAGCAATTTGAATATGGGCAATGTTCTGGTGTTGAACGCCTCCTACGAACCGCTCAACATCACCACTTGGCGGAGGGCGGTGATCTTGTTACTCAAGGAGAAGGCGGAGCAGGTCGAGCATAACGGAAAATACATCCTGCCGGATTTTCCGCTGCCGACGGTGATCCGACTGCGCCACTACGTTCGAGTCCCCTACAAAGAGATCCCTTTAACCCGAAGGAATATATTGCACCGGGACTGTCACTCCTGTCAATATTGTGGCTACACCGGGGACGAACTCACCCTGGATCACGTCATCCCGCGATCGCGCAAGGGGGGTGAGACTTGGGAAAACCTGGTCACGGCCTGCGTGCGCTGCAACGTCAAAAAAGGGAGCCGGACTCCGAAAGAAGCCGGAATGACCTTGAGGACGACGCCGCGAAAACCTTACAGCAGCCTTTACTTTGAAGTGACAAAGCACCTCAAAAGTGGCATGAATCAAGAGTGGCAAAAATACGTCATCGGCCTGTGAAACCCCCGTGCGATCGCCCGGGGGTTTCTTGTCGGCAGGGATGGTAAGCTGGTGAAACGTCGATCGCCGGTTCACCGGAAACCGGATTCATCCGATGCCCAACCTGTACCTAATTCGTCATGGAATCGCCGCCGATCGCGGCACCTACGCCAACGATGACGATCGCCCCCTGACGGCCGAGGGCGATCGCAAAACCCGCCAGGTCGCCGCCCGACTCAAAACCCTGAAACTGAGGTTCGATCGCATTCTTTCGAGTCCCCTAGTCCGCGCTCGCCAGACCGCCGAAATCTTGCAGTCTGGCGGGTTGAGTTCCCGCTGGGAAATCTTCCCCGCTTTGGCGCCCGACGGCGACCTCCGGGAGTGGATCGATTGGTACGGAAATCTTGACAAAAGCGCCGGGGGCGACCTGGCTTTGGTCGGCCACCAACCCGATTTGGGCGACTGGGCGGAATCCTTAATTTGGGGGGAAGCCCGGGACGTTTTAGTGGTCAAGAAAGCGGGCGTCATTGGCCTCGCCCTGCCCGACACCGGACCGCCGCTGGGAAATGCCCAACTCTTCTGGTTGACGCCCCCAAAATTTCTGCTGGGCTGAATCCGTTTGCAGGTTCCGAGATCGCAACTTCATTAATTAATTGTTGTTAAAATCGCGATCGCCCAGATGCATCTGATAATGTAACCTTTGTACGTTCTACACATATAGAAAAGCTGTTATGACTATCGTCAGTGAGTACAAGCCCGGTTTGGAGGGCGTTCCCGCCACGCTGTCCAGTATCAGCTTCGTTGACGGACACAAGGGACTTCTGGAATATCGGGGCATCAATATCGAGCAGCTTGCCAAGCAGAGCACCTTTCTGGAAACCGCCTATTTGTTAATCTGGGGCAAACTGCCGACCAAGGACGAACTCGCCGATTTCGAGCACGACATCCGCTTCCACCGGCGGATCAAATACCGGATTCGGGACATGATGAAATGCTTCCCCGAAACCGGACACCCGATGGACGCCCTGCAAACCTCGGCGGCGGCCCTGGGCCTGTTCTACTCCCGCCGCGCCCTGGACAACCCCCAGTACATCCGGGAAGCCGTGGTGCGGCTGCTGGCCAAAATTCCCACGATGGTCGCCGCCTTCAAACTGATGCGGAAGGGAAACGATCCGGTTCAGCCCCGGGACGACCTGGACTACTCGGCCAACTTCCTGTATATGCTCAGTGAACGGGAACCCGACCCCCTGGCAGCCCACGTTTTCGACGTCTGCCTCACCCTCCACGCCGAACACACCATCAACGCTTCCACCTTCTCGGCAATGGTGACGGCCTCCACCCTGACGGATCCCTACGCCGTCGTCGCCTCTGCCGTGGGAACCCTGGCTGGCCCCCTGCACGGCGGGGCGAATGAGGAAGTGCTGACGATGCTCGAAGAGATCGGCTCGGTGGAAAATGTCCGGCCCTACCTGGACGGGTTGCTGGAGAAAAAATCCAAAATCATGGGCTTCGGCCACCGGGTCTACAAGGTGAAAGATCCCCGAGCCACCATCCTCCAGGAGTTAGCCGAACAACTGTTCGACCAGTTCGGCCGGGATAAATACTACGAGATCGCGGTGGAACTGGAAAAGGCCGTGGACGAAAAATTGGGCGCCAAGGGCATCTATGCCAACGTGGACTTCTACTCCGGTTTGGTGTACCGCAAGTTGGGAATTCCCTCAGACCTGTTCACGCCCATTTTTGCGATCGCCCGGGTCGCCGGATGGCTGGCCCACTGGAAGGAGCAGCTCGTCAAAAACCGGATTTACCGGCCCACGCAAATTTACACCGGCACCCACAGCGAAACGTACATCCCCATCCATGAGCGGAATTGCGCGATCGACCTCGGGGGGCCGGTGGCGTAAGTTTGGGGAGTTGGGAGTCGAGAGTCGGTATTAGGGGGGCGGGAATAGGGAATAGGGAATAGGGAATGGGGAATAGGGGGACTCCGCTTCCTCTCCCCCCTCCGCTTCCTCCGCTTATCACTGGTATTGGCGATCGCGAATTCTTTCGTCGGCAAAATTTTGGGTTCGAGTTGAGTTTCGAGTCCCTCGAACGCTACACTAATCAGATGTAAAGTTTTAAAAATCTTTACGAGAAGTGCGCGGGATCTGAGAAGACCCGTCTCTTTTTGGAGTGGGAAGTGTCAAAACTATAGCGCTGCGCGCGGGTGTAGGGTGTAGGGTGTAGGGTGTAGGGATTGGAAATTCCACCCCCGCCTCCCCCTTACCAAGGGGGTCGAGGTAGTGCTCCTCACCCAACTGTCAACACGCGATCGCTCGTTGCCATATAGCGAATATTATTGTGGACGACACGCCCCCTCGACCTGGGGAAATTCTCCGGCGGTGGCCCCCGGACGGGACTCAATTGCCGGCACCGAGAATGAACTCAGGAATCCCCCTCGAACGGACGGCGCGATGCCGTCCCGGGAAATTGCAGCCGTTTTGAATGCAAATATATGAACCCAGGAATAGATATACAAGGAAGTTTCATTCAGGTCCTCTCGGATTTCGGCATTCCATCCGGCGTCGCCAAAACCATGTGGATGCCGTTTCCGATGGGATTGATGCTCGTCGCGGCCACCGTCGGCGTGCTGGGGACGGTGTGGTTGGAGCGGAAAATCTCCGCCGCGGCCCAGCAGCGGATCGGCCCGGAATACATCGGCCCGATGGGGACCCTGGCGCCCCTGGCGGACGGTTTGAAACTGTTGCTCAAGGAAGACATCGTTCCCTTCAAAGCCGATCCCCTGCTGTTCACCCTCGGCCCGATCGTCGTTGCAATTCCCGTCTTTTTGTCCTATCTGATCGTACCCTTCGGACAAAATTTGGCGATCGCGGACTTGGGAACGGCAATCTTCCTGTGGGTCGCCCTGTCGAGCATCCAGCCCATCGGCCTGCTGATGTCGGGCTACTCCTCCAACAACAAATACTCCCTCCTCGGGGGACTCCGGGCCGCCGCCCAGTCCATCAGCTACGAAATTCCCCTCGCCCTGGCGGTGGTGGCCGTGGTGATGATGTCGAACAGCCTCAGCACCATCGATATCGTCGAACAGCAGTCCGGCTACGGCATCCTCGGGTGGAACATCTGGCGCCAGCCCGTCGGCTTTCTGATTTTCTGGATCGCGGCCCTGGCTGAGTGCGAACGACTGCCCTTCGACTTGCCGGAGGCGGAAGAAGAGTTGGTCGCCGGCTACCAGACGGAATATGCGGGGATGAAATTCGCCCTGTACTACCTGGCATCCTACGTCAACCTGGTGCTCTCGGCTCTGCTGGTGGCGGTGTTGTACCTGGGCGGCTGGGATTTCCCGATTCCGGTGGAAACCATCGCCGGCCTGTTGGGCATCAGCGAAACCACCCCCTGGCTACAGGTGGTCACGGCCAGCCTCGGCATCACCATGACCATCCTGAAAGCTTACCTGCTGGTCTTCACCGCCGTCCTGCTGCGGTGGACGGTGCCCCGGGTTCGCATCGACCAACTGCTGAACCTGGGTTGGAAATTTTTGCTGCCCGTGGCCCTGGTGAACCTGCTGCTGACGGCGGCGTTGAAACTGGCATTCCCCGTGGCATTTGGGGGATGAGCGGTATCCTCGAAACCCGACCCGGCGTCCGGTTCGGGTTTTGAGGATCATAATAGGGGTCAGAGGCGATCGCATTGCCTATCCAAGCTGACGGCTGATAGCTGATCGCGACAATTGACCCGGCCCGACCCAAACCCTGAAGAGACTTCAGAAAACACCATGCTCAAATTCCTCAACCAAGTTGGCGACTACGCCAAGGAAACCATTCAGGCGGCCAAGTACATCGGCCAAGGGTTATCCGTAACCTTCGACCACATGAGACGTCGCCCCATCACGGTTCAGTACCCCTACGAAAAGTTGATTCCCTCGGAGCGGTTCAGAGGCCGGATTCACTTTGAGTTTGACAAGTGCATCTCCTGCGAAGTCTGTGTGCGGGTTTGTCCGATCAACTTGCCCGTCGTGGATTGGGAGTTCAACCGCCAGACGAAGAAGAAGAAACTCAAGCACTACAGCATTGATTTCGGGGTGTGCATCTTCTGCGGCAACTGCGTGGAATACTGTCCCACCAACTGCCTGTCCATGACGGAAGAGTACGAACTCGCAGCCTACGATCGCCACGAGTTGAACTATGATAATGTGGCGCTGGGACGGTTGCCCTACAAGGTGACAGACGATCCGATGGTGACTCCCATCCGAGAATTGGCTTACCTGCCCAAGGGCGTGACCGACGGCCACGAAGTCCCCCACACCTCTCGCCGAGCCGGTTTGCGTCCGGAGGAAATTCTGGAGCTCCTGGAGCGGCAGAAAGGGGAGGCCGAAAAAGAGGCGGAAAACGCCTAGCCCGTCGGCGGGGACTCGCATCCGAATTCGGGAGTCCCCGCCGGCAACTGTCGAGTTTTTGATGATTGTAGGAATAAAAAGACTGTGAATTTAGCAGAAGGGGTTCAGGTCGTTTCCTTTGGCCTGTTAGCCGTTATGATGATTGGCGCCGCGTTGGGCGTGGTCCTGCTCCAGAATATCGTCTACTCCGCGTTTCTGCTCGGGGGCGTATTTATGAGCATGGCCGGACTGTATCTGCTCCTGAATGCGGACTTCGTGGCGGCGGCTCAGGTTTTGATTTACGTCGGGTCCGTTAACGTTTTGATCCTGTTCGGGATCATGTTGGTGAACAAGCAGCAGAATTTCCGGACCCTGCCGAAGGCGTGGATACGGCAGGTGGCGACGGCCGTGGTCTGCGTGGGTTTGTTCGGCCTGCTGTCGGTGATGGTGCTGTCCACGCCCTGGGCCGTGACGGCTGAGACGACCGCGATTGAAAGTTCCGCCATCGCCATCGGGGAGCATTTCTTCACCGACTTTTTGCTACCTTTCGAGCTGGTGTCGGTGTTTTTGTTGATGGCGATGGTGGGGGCGATCGTCCTGGCCCGCCGGGATTTTATCCCCGATTTGTCCCCCACCGATTCGGACGAGACGCCGGTCTGGACGCTCCGAGAGCGGCCCCGGGAGTTGCTTTCGGTTTCGGGCCGGAAGGAGACTTCGGAGTAGTTTTTGAGATGCGATCGGGCGCAGGTGTTGCGCCCCGACAGTTTCCATTGATAAGGTGAATCAAAAAAACGGTTTATGGAATTGCAACTTCAGTATTTTTTGGTCGTCGCGGCCGCCCTGTTTTGCATCGGCATTTACGGATTGATTACCAGCCGCAATGCCGTGCGGGTTTTGATGTCCATCGAATTGCTATTGAATGCGGTCAACCTCAATTTGATGGGGTTTTCTAATTATTTGGATTCTGGGAATATCAAAGGTCAGGTGTTTACGGTGTTTGTGATCGCTGTGGCGGCGGCTGAGGCGGCGGTGGGTCTGGCGATCGTTTTGACGATTTACCGGAACCGCGACACGGTGGATATGGAAGAATTTAACCTGTTGAAGTGGTGATTTTTCCAAAATTTGATATTTTTTAAACGCCCGATTTCATCAGAAATTGGGTGTTTTTAAGTCCGCAGATTTCGCAGATTTTCGCAGATTATAATATCGGCTCCGGTTGGGGGGTAAACCGGAATTTTTTAATTATTAATTGTTAATTATTAATTGTTACTTGAAAAAGACTTGTTCGCTTTCCCACCACGGCGGGGGGCCGTATTGTTGATCGTTGGGATTGTTCAGAAATGCTGTGGCCTCCTGTTCGCCTTCGGCGATCAGGTTATTGATGTGAGCGGGGGAGCGATCGAGTTTGGAGGCGTAGTCTAGACTTTCGGCGAGGGGTTCGCTCATGCGGATCATTCGCAGTTTGATATAATGTAAGGGATAGCGTTCTAAAAATTCTTCTTTTAAGGCTCCTAATTCGACCAATTGATTGATAAATTGGAGGACGCGCAATTCCACGGCGAGCATGATGTTGCCCTCTAATTCGTTGCGGCGATCGACGATATCTTCCGGCGCAGTCGGCACGGTTTTCGCCTCTTTGGGGTTGATTTGAATGACCCAGAGCTCTTCGGGGAGGGTTTGCAACAATTTGGTCATGGGTGGATTTTCTGCGTACAAACCATCCCAATAAAATTCGCCGTTGATTTCTACCGCTTTGAACAGCGTCGGAACGGCGGCGGAAGCGAGGATCATCTCGACACTCATCTGCTCCCGTTGGGAGTCGAAAACCTTGAAGCCGCCGGAGAGGACATTCACGGCGCCGACTAGTAACTTCGGACTTGACGACTCCACCAGATTTTCCAGTTCGGAGAATTTGACGTGCTTTTCTAGCAGTTTTTTTAAGTCCAGATATTCCTGTCGGGGGGACTGAGTTCTGAAGAGATTTTGCACCCATTCCCACTGCCAATCGTAGGGATTGGCTTCATAGTAGGGGATTCGACCCTGCTCTACCATTCGGCGGGTGTACATCAGGGAATCGTTGAGCAGTTGTTCCCAAGGATGGGTGGCGGTGTTATCTTTCCAGAAGTCAACTAGGGCTTTGGAGACGGGGTCGGTGGAACCCTTGGCTGCTTTTAACAAGCCGTACCAGGTTAACAGGGCGCAAATCGCGCCGCCGGAAGTTCCGCTCAATCCGACAATCTGATAGTTTTTATGGACGCCGGCTTCGAGAAATTTTTTCAGAACGCCGGCGGTGAAGGCGGTTTGACTGCCGCCCCCTTGGCAGGCGATCGCGAGTCTCGGTTTTCCTTCCACGTTGGATTGACTTTGTAAAAGTTAGGGGTCGAGAATGGAGTCACCTCCATCCCCTCCCATTCAAAACCGGACTTGAGACTTTCACCTCATCCGGCTCCTAGCAAGAGTTACCAGTGAAGTCCAGATGTCCTGCCTTCCAGGAACAGAACTCCAGTTATGGGAGCCTTGCAGCCCCCACCTGTCATACGATTCACCATTGCTGGCTTATCTTTCTGACAGAACGAATCGCACGTTCACAGTAATTCTACCAATTTCGGACGGTTTTGAACGAGGCGGAGTGGGGAAATTTTATTTTCCCCACAACAATCGCCGGGGGGGGGAAATTAAATAAATCGGATCGGTCCGCCTTCCGTGTCGGCACTGTCGAGGTTGAAATCCACGATACCCTCCAAAATGGCGATCAGTTCGTTGGCCCCCGTCGTCCGCCGGAAAATCGCCGTCCCCTGGGGCAGTCCTTCGGGGATGTCGCTGGAGAAGAGATAATCGTCATTACTCAGTAGAATTACGTCCTGGGCAGTATTGAAATCGACGATCAGGGCGTAGTCTGCTACACCCGTCACTTCGTCGTTTTGGTTGTCGTAATAGGGGCCGCTTTCGTCGCCCAGGACGAAGGTATCGTCGCCGTCTCCCCCGTAGAGGGTATCGAGTTCGATGAGTCCGGGAATTTCGGCGTTGGGATCGACCCCAATAATCCAGTCATTACCACGATCGCCACTGACATAATCCATCCCCACACCGCCGATCAGGGTGTCGTTTTCTTGGCCGCCGTACATGGAATCGTCGCCGGTTCCCCCGTGGAGGCTGTCGTCGCCGCGATCGCCCCGCAGAAAGTCCGAACCCGCTTCCCCCAAAAGGGTGTCGTTTTGCAAGCCACCGTAGAGGCTATCATCATCCCCGCCGCCGTTGAGGCTGTCGTCGTTTTGATTGCCGAATAGGAGATCGCTGCCGATACCGCCGAAGAGGGTGTCGTTGTCCTCGCCTCCGTAGAGGGTATCGAGACGTTCGCCACCGTCTAGGCTGTCATCTCCCTTGTCGCCGTAGAGGATATCGTTGCCAATTTCCCCCAGCAAGGTGTCCTCGTTGAGGCCGCCGAAGAGGGTATCGCTGCCGTCTCCCCCTTCGAGGCGATCGTCGTTCCGGTTCCCCTGCAGCAGGTCGTTTCCTTCTCCCCCCGTCATCGAGTCGTCGTTGCGACCGCCATATAAAATATCATTTCCCGGTTCCCCCGCCAGGGAATCATTCGAGGTGAAACCCAGCAGGGTATCGTTTCCGCCCCGACCTAAAATGATATCTTTCCCGGCACTTCCCGGAAGCTCGTTGTTCCCTTCATCTCCTTCGATGACCGAATCTGGAGGCGTGGGGACCGGTGTGGGTGTCGGTGTCGGCGTCGGTGTCGGTGTGGGAGTTGGCGTCGGTGTCGGTGTGGGTGTCGGTGTCGGTGTGGGTGTGGGTGTCGGTGTCGGTGTGGGTGTCGGCGGAGGCGTCGGAATGGGAGTGGGTGGGGGGGGTGTCGGTTCAGGAACGGGTGGCGGAGTCGGTTCGGGTGTCGGCGGAGTCGGTGCCGGAACCGGTGGGGCGGGTTCTGGGGTGGGTGGCGTGCTTTCCTCGCCGTCCGGATCTGTACCGGGAAGGGTATCATCGCCTCCGGTAACGGTATCGTCGCCTCCGGTAACGGTATCGTCGCCTCCGGTAACGGTATCGTCGCCTCCGGTAACGGTATCGTCGCCTCCGGTGATGGTATCATCATCCCGCGATCGCCGCTCCAAAGGCGACAGTGAGGCGGTCGGGACGAGGGCGCCCAAGTCCAACAACGGGATACTGCCGTTTTCCGCCATTGTGCCGAACTGGAAAGCACTCATCTCACTTGCCTCACACTCAACGCTGATACTATCGTCAATCTCGATAATGATATCAGCATTATCTCGGGAATCTGCCGTGACGACTGGCAAGGGAGGGCGACTTGTTCCTCGCCGTCGGCTTTTGAAAAGGTGGGAAATCCATTTTCACGGTACTCCGTCGGACGATCGCGCCGATTTCCAATTTGGGGGCGCGATCGAGATAGAATTTGATGAGACTTGGGGATTCTTGCAATGCCGATGGTTGGGACTGCTTTTCAGCTTTTCATTTTGGCGATCGTCGCCGTTTATCATCGAGTTTGTATGCCCTGCGATCGCCGACGATATCCCCCCCCCGGAAATTTCGTCGAAATCGACGGTTATCGCCTTCATTATTACAGTGCAGGGACGGGTTCTCCCACTATTGTATTTGACCACAGTGTGGGAAGTTTTGGCTGGGCAAATTATCACGTTTTTACGGCACTGTCGAAGACGAATCGCGTCGTGATTTGCGATCGCGCCGGATACGGCTGGAGCGATGCCAGCGACAAACCCCGCACCAGCCAACAAGTTGTCTCCGAATTCGCGCAGGTTTTGGAACGGGCAAATATCGAACCCCCTTATGTTTTGGTCGGGGACTCTTTCGGTGGCTATACCGTTCGCCTCTATGCCCAAAATTTTCCCGACAATGTGGCGGGAATGGTGCTGACCCACTGTTTGCACGAAGATCTCGTTTTAAACTATCCCTGGAAAATCGAATTTTTGTGGATATTGTTGACCGTTATTTTTAAAATTGTCGAAGTTTTCGCCGCCTTGGGGTGGGTGCGTTTGATGGGAATCCTGCAAGTGTTTGAATTTCTGAAGCCGGAATTGCGACGATTTCCGCAGGAAGAATTAAATCGCATCAAATTTTCCTATTATCAATCCAAACATTGGGGGGCGATGTTTTCGGAAATGCGAAACCTGAAAATCAGTTCCCGGCAAATGCAGCCGACTCAATCCTTGGGTTCCCTGCCGTTGCTGGTCATCGAAGCCAGCACGTTTTTACAAAGTAGTCCATTGATGGATTTACTGCCCCGCAAAATTGTCGATCGCACCTGGAGTCAGATGCAACAAAAGCTGTTAGAATTGAGCGATCGTAGTCAATTGATGTTTGCAGAAAATAGCAGCCATTTTGTCTGGGTTGATCGCCCGGACGTGATGATTGCAGCGATACGAACCGTACTCGAAATAATTGAAAATGATAAAAATAGATAAAAAAAATAAGAAAATAGTTTTATTTATTATTGCTTTTTTTGTTGCACTGGTATTTTTTAAAAACCAGTTAATTGCCCCAATTCAAGCCCGAGCGACGACAGAGATTCGTGGCGTTTGGCTGACCAATGTTGACAGTGATATTTTATTTTCAAATCGTGAATTGACGGGGGCTTTGGAACGGCTTCAAAATCTCAATTTCAACCGGATTTATCCCACCGTTTGGCAAGGCGGTTATACGCTTTATCCGAGTGCCGTAGCCGGGGAAGTGTTCGGGGTCGAACTCGACCCGACGCCGGGACTGCAAGGGCGGGATATGCTGCGAGAAGTGGTCGAGGAGGGACATCAACGCCAGTTGACGGTTATCCCCTGGTTTGAATTTGGGTTGATGGTTCCCGTCGATTCTCCCCTGGCAAAACGTCATCCCGATTGGTTGACCACAACCCGAGAGGGCAGTTTGACTCAACCGAAAGGAAATCCAGAATGGGGGTGGTTGAATCCCTTTCGTCCCGAAGTTCAAGATTTGATTATAAATCTAATTACTGAAATTGTCAAAAATTACGATATCGACGGCATTCAGTTTGACGACCATTTCGGGTTGCCCTCGGAGTTCGGTTACGATTCTTTTACCGTGCAATTGTTTCAACAACAACACGGCGGACAATCTCCCCCGGACAATCCCCTGGATACCTACTGGGTTCGCTGGCGTGCGGATAGATTGAATGAATTTATGGAGCGGGTATTTTATGCCGTCAAAGCGATTCAATCCGATTGTATCGTTTCTCTGTCTCCGAATCCCTTGCATTTTGCCCTTCCCGCTTATCTGCAAGATTGGTTTACTTGGGAACGGCGGGGTTATATTGAGGAGTTGGTTTTGCAGGTGTATCGGCCGGATATCGACCGATTTATTACGGAATTGGAGCGGGAAGAGGTGAAATTGGCAAACGGACATATTCCGGTCGTCGTGGGGATTTTGAGCGGTTTAAAAAATCGTCCGACGGCGACGGAAACGTTGGATCAAAAAGTGAAAATTGTCCGCGATCGCAATTTCGCTGGTGTCTCGTTTTTCTTCTATGAAAGCCTCTGGAATTGGGCGGAAGATTCGCCGGCAGAACGGGAAGATTGGTTGCAGACAATCTTTTCTGAGCCGATGTCGCGATCGAATGAATCCGCAGATTACGCAGATGTCGCAGATTGGGAATAAAAATTATCGCGGGAATTTGTTGGGGTGTATCGATTTTCCCTACACCCTACACCCTACACCCTAATCGCGATCGCCCACCTGACAGAACCATGTCTGACAACGAGAAACCGACTCCCTGTCCGGAAATCCCCGAACCCTCCCACCCCTGGAAGCCGAACGCAAAATAGTCTCCTCTTCTTCCGACTGCGTAAGTCGTGCGAGTCAAATCATGCTATAATTCTCGCCAAGCAGTAACTTCACGTTGAAAACTGGCTGATTACAGAGATGGCTTCTGAAGCCATGCTCCCATGCCAGTTCGTGCTTTATTGAGAACATGAAGCAAGGAGTTTTTGGTGGCAGTCAATCATGCTGAAGTGGGTTTTGCTTACCTGTTGAGGGCGATCGCTCTATCCCCGAACGGGCGAGCATCGTCGGGATTACCGCTAAAGGAAATTGACCATACTTTGGATCATTTTGCGGTTGCTGCTTTCAAGCAGGGTGTTCGTCCGCCGGGTAACTGGTCTGAACTCGTGCAGGAAGTGATTAATAAGCCTTACTGCGAGTGGCCCAGTTACTTACAGGTTGATTTACTAGAACCTGACGATCGATTAGTACGGCTTGGCAAGATACCGGATGCGAGCATTCAGGCAAATGCTTGGGTCGGCGAACTTGCAGAGGAGTATGTAGAACTACGGAACAGTCCTGAAGAAATAGAAGAAAATCAGTTTTTTAATGAACTGCATTCTTATTGTCAGGCTCATGAAGATCCGCATAGTTTATATGTTGAGCTGCGGCGTTATCTGGTTTCATCAGTTAGCAAAACTGAGGATGAAATGATTGATTTCTTGAGCGAAAAGCCCAAGGAGTTGAGGGGATTGATAGATAACGCATATTACACAGCCGATACGGCTCCAAGTGATTTCGCTTGTCAACAGTGTGGAGCGCCCTCAATTAATTCTAAACCTCATCCTCAATGTCGTGATTGTCTTGCAATGCAGTCGATCGAGATTAGAAACTATGAGTTCGGGGAAAAAGTTTTACGGGGGCGTATTGCTTCAGCTTTTTACTTTCGTAGCGCGATCGACGTGCATCTATTCGAGGCTTTTAAAAAGATTGTTCCCGATTGTGATTTGTGGCCAAATCTTGACTGTGACGGAGACGTTGCTGTTAATTTTGCGAACGGCGATCGCTGGATTTTTGACTGCAAGGATTACCTCTATCCTCGCTCACTAATTCGTAAAGTGAGCCAAGAGCGAAAGCCTGAGAATTGCGATCGCTTCGTTTATGTCGTACCCGACCGAGTTGGCAAAGTCTATCTACAGCAAGTAAGGGATGCTTTGCCCGACCGCAATTTTTTGTTTTTTAGTGGGGCGATCGACAGTGTAAAGAAGAAAGCTAGGAGGGTGCGTAATGCCAGGTCGTGACTTGTCGGGACTAGATCCAGTTGTCAAAGCTCTTTCCGAAGAGGAAAACGTTGAGTCTCCTCGATCCATAGCAAAGCTGGAAGCTTGCCTTTGGGCATTTTATAAACTTTATGCCAACGAGCCACTTGACTTACTTCGTTTTGTTGTATCTGGGAATATTCATAAAATAGACGGTACTCAGCCAACTCAATTACATCGAAGTTTGCAGGTGATCGGCGGTTCTTTTCTGGTTTGGGAGTATTCTCGTCGCAATGTGTTAAGTTCTTATTTCGAGTTACCTCAGACAGTTCGAGGCTTTAAGAGAAAAGACGGTTTTGCACATCTGCCACTCGGAAAATGCCAAATTGAGCCCAACCTTCAGGCAATCTTGCCTGGGCGCTTTAACAGTTACGAAAATTTCATGAGCAGACCTATTCCTTTAAAGGAAATTCGTGTTAAGCCTCGGGGTAACGGCACATATCTGCTGAGGAGTTGTAAGCATAATGACGGGCAGCTCGAACGTATTGAAATTGAAGGATTTCCGTTATGACTTTGATTCAAATTCCCCGGCAACGTACTGCAAATCCTGCCATAAGTGTCACGTTTGGTCAGTTAATAGAATTTACTAATAAATTAGTTAGCCGACAAAATCTACCCAGTTATTACCTTGAGGAACTGCGAAACCTAAAACTCTCGCACTTTCCTGAAATGAGCGAGACTGAAACGTTCACTTTCGAGCGGGTAATTGCCTTACATGGTCCTGCAGGCACGGGTAAATCCATCCTGATTCAAATTGCAACTCTGTATTTTGCCAATACGCTACCTTATAGAATTGCGATCATTTCTCCCACCGTCACGACGGCCTTAAATACAGCACAAAAGCTTTGGCCTTACTTACTCAATGGCAAACGAGATATTGCTGTAATTGTTGGGCGCAGTAATCGCAACCGATACCGTGAGGCATTCCTCGAAACTCAAGAATCATTTGAACTTGAGCATATTGGACATGATGTGCTTGATTACTCGTGCGCTTTAGCCGGACTCAGCGAACACGTAGATCGCGAAAATCCCCCATGTCTCGATCTAAAGTATCGCTCAGAGCGGGGCGAGCCTAATTGTCACTGCCCGTTTATTGACCAGTGTTCACGGCTACGTCAGATGCAAAATTTGGAGCAAGCCTCGGTTTTGATGACGACTCCAGAGGGGGCTTTGCTATCCAACATTCAGCTCACCGATCGGCCTATGTCTGTGCTTGAGTACGTCACCAAAACTTTTAATATCTGTTTTATTGACGAGGCTGATTCTGCTCAACAAAGGATTCAAAACCAACTCTCCCCCGACAAGGACTTAAGGGAGTGGATCGAGGAGGTCGGCAGTTACCAGGAGGTGATTCGGAGGAAGCGATCGCAAAACCTGAAGCGATTGCCAGTAGCCGGTTTGAATAATGATCTCAACCAAGTCGGCACTATTTTTGATTGGTTGATTGGTTATTTATCGCGACGACCTGATGCTTGTACCAGCCTCGAGAAAATGTCATTTTTTAACTCGACATTTTTACAGCTTAATTGGATCAAGAAAACTCACGAATTCATCCGAGAAATCCAATCGGGTTGGAGTGACGAGGATTATCAAAAAATCAAAGAGGAGCTTTTCCCTTTACTGAAAAAGGGGGTTAAATCTACTTCCAACGACCCGTTTTCAATTGCAACAACTCAGATGTTCTACGAAGAGGAGTTTGATGGAGATCCGGACAATCCAGTTGCCACAAGACTCACTCAAGCATTATCCCAGTACACATCATTTCAAAGGTTAGGGGAAACTGAACAAAGACTTTTCATTGATTACTTTCTGATTATTCTGGCAGTTAATGCGCTGCTGGTTTTGCTTCATGATGCCGATCGCCGATTAACTGCCAGTGAGATGGCGATCGCGATTAAGACAGATACTCCCCAGCCTGCGCTCAGTAGTGGCCCGAACTATCTAGAAAATATTTTTCCTCGTTTAATCACGGGGCGAGCTGCGGGTCTGGTTTTAGATCGTGGTATCAATCATGACGATCTCAACCTCCTTTACTTCTCATTGCTATTTAGCGGACCCGACTTGATTGCCAACCTCAGCCAGTTATATGAACTTGATGATTATGCCGGTTGTCACTTTGTCCTGGCTACCGCAACGGGTTGGCTTCCTGACGGGCGCTCAATTTATCACTTGCGAACTGATGGCTATTTACTGCAAAGGCAGGGCTTACAACATGGGAAAATTAGTTTGCACTACCATCCATTCTGTAAGTCTGACGGCAAGCCTATCTTTATCAGCGGACGTGAATCTGAAGACAAACTTGTAGCTATCTCTGAAATCACTAAGCGGCTTTTTGAGGGGGGATCTTCCTCGATCATTGAGCAAGACTTACAACAATATCCTGAAGCCCGACGGCGGGCACTTCTGACAACTAACTCAAAGGCTCAATGTTGGGCGGTGTGGGAAGCTCTCGAGTTTCTGGGGCAGGGCGATCGCTGCAAGGTTCTCGTTGGAGACAATGATAACTTAGACGGCTTTGATCCTCGTAAAAAAGCCGCTTGCCTTCGCCGTCGTCACGCCGAACGCTTTGCCACTATCCCTGGCGTTGATGTACTGATTGCCTATTCTCAGGGCGTGAGCCGTGATATTAACATCGTTCCGCCGGGTAGTCGCGAGGCTGCATTTTGTGTCCTCTATTCGTTGGTCAGACCCCATGCTAACCCAACCGATCTACAAATCTCAATTGAGTTATTTTTGGTCTCTCTATTTGAGACAGATCAAAGATTACCTGAAATCTTGGATCGTCGGGCAAAACTCCTGGCGGAAAAGGAACCACCACAACCGTTTAGTTTGCTCGAACAATGCCGATACTATGCCCGGATTGCGGATCGGCTCATCGACCAAGCTTTCAAACGCCAGATACGCTACCTTCCTAAATCTCCCAAGAGTTTTATGAATAATATTCTCTTAAATCGGTGGTGGACTGAGGATATTGGGCAATTGTGGCCCCGCATCACGAGAGGGCAGGTTGATGCAACAGTACGACTGTGTGATGCTGCTTATTCTGCCTATCTTAAGGATGCGATCGCCCGAGCCAAACAATTACAAAAAGATCCCAAAGCCGTAATTCTTTGGTCTCAGGGCATTCAAGCACTTCTCAACATTAAGGGTTTCTAAGTTATGACAATTTCACTCAAAATTGCCGCATTGCAGCTCAATCCCAATCAACTACATGATCGTTATTTCTGCTTGACCCTACCGACTGACCTCAAGCAGGTATTGCTTGCTGACTACTCTCGAGATCGACCAAAACGAGGCGATCACCCAATCAGTTTGCCAGGATATCAATTGAAAGCCCTGATTAATGCTTCGGTTCCTCAAATTGTTTATGTTGAGGGTTCCTTACCGACTGATAAGCCTTTCCTTTTTAGTCTTAACTCCATTCCGGAAAAACGAGTTAAGACCTTGCTCAAGCATTGGGTGAGGGAAACTTTCAAAATCGCCGGCAAGAAACGAGGAAAAAAGAAACCTGTTGAGCAAGATATAAAAGCATCATTGGCGGCAATTGATCGGGCTTTATTTGAATGGGATGAATGTCAGCTTTCACCGGAAGATTGGAAGCGGTCTGATAATGGTACTGCTCAACCCCGTGACCGGTCACTGTTTGGAATAATTCCAAGTATCGCCGTTGCGCGAATCACGCAAAATACCATCGGTTTTTCCGAGTTTATTTCTGAATTTCAATCAATTAAGTTCTTGCCAGCTTTGGAGGTTGCGAGTTCCCTCTTTCAAAAGCCTCAATTTTGTATTACTGATGTTTTGTACTCAAAAAAGAAGAACCCTTATTCATTTATGATTCACCCGCGATCGCTTCAGATTCCGGGTCAGCCCCAACTCTACTTACCCCTCGACTTTGGTGTACGACGCTATCTTGCCCAGCCTTACACTCGGACTAAACTACCCGAGGAGTTTAGCGTTATGATTTATACTCCTAATGGAGCTTGTACCGCCAAAATTACAGAGGATCGATATTGGGCTAACAACTTGGCTGAACTACTCAGTAAGTTTGACTATGATTCTGTGCCGAGTGCAGATGAACTTCTTCTTAATCCACTCGGTTGGTCTGATCCCAACCTAAAGCTACGTTTTTTTGTCATCAATCGGGAGGGACGCGAGAAATTTCAGGATGTCACAGCAGGAGTTACGCCCAACGATCTAGTTTACTTGTTTGAGATAATCGCACCAATCTTGCAACCCGGTTTTGAACGGTTTGAGCCTGACATTATTAACGAAGGTCGTTCTAAGTTTTCCAAACGTCTGCCATCATCCTGCCCTGATTCAATATATTATGTAGATTTTCAGGGAGTGGGCCAAGCACTCGAGCATGAAGCCAAAAAGCTTCAACTTAACCTCATCAAGGAAACCGATCCGGGGTTGGTGGGAATGTGCAACCCAATTCCAGTCACGCTTGAAGGTGACTGGAAGCAACGCAAACAAGATCGTGAAGAGATAATTACTGAACGGGTTAAGGCACTCCCCGAACCTTACAGGGAGACAAAAGCACTCATTCTTCCGATTTATCCTGAAAATTACTTCAAAAAACGACCTCAAGAAGATCCTTACGATCCAATCAAGGAACACTTACCAGGTCGCAATCTTCTCACCAAAAGTTTAACTGTTCCAGTCAATGAAAATGATGAAAAGGAAGTTAAAGAACTTCCTCACAAGTGTAAGGCAACCTTGCTCGCGATGAAATGTCGCCTGGGTTATCACGATGGGCTAATCCCTAAAGCCCTCAAAGCTTATGGACTTCCTTCTGATTTGCAAACAATCGGAACTTATCTGCACAAGTTATCAAACGGAAATTACTTGCCAGTTGCGACTAAGCTCGACTCACAGGGAATTTTAACAGGTCGCACAGCAACCAGCACTTGGCAACCCTTGCGTGAATTTATCCCTGACATCCAAGCCGAAACTAACTTTAAAGGTTGTCAGGGGCCGATCCTACAAAGGCTTGTCTCCACTTTCTTCAAGGAGCTTATGAATTTACCAAACTCGACATTGCTCCTACCCTATGCAAACAATATGAGACAGGCTATAAAGGGACTACGAGATCCCTACTTTGGGACAAAAGAAACCATTTATTTGCTCGACAATAATGATGAAATTGAACCATTTGAGCTGCCCAAAAATTGTCGAATAATTCGCTGCCGAGATGGAGGAGAAATGCCCCAAGCAACTCTTTGGAATAATGATAAAAACCAGCCGAAAAGAGGCAGGGCGATCGCAAAATTAGCTGACAACTCATACCTGTTGATACGCCCCAAAGCTGCCACCGATCAAACCAACTCTCAAGAGTCAATGTTGCGGCTATACGAAAACAAATCTGGAAAATTGATTCAGCCTAAAACCAACACTATAGCAAAAAAAATTGCATTAGTTGAGGTGAATCCACTCTTGAAACCTGATGATGAACCGCTGAACTGGCTGGCTTACCTTCAATACCTACAGAAGATTGCTCCCCAGTACGATAATTTTCTGCAACTCCCTCTTGTACTACATATCCCTAGGACTTTCTTTTAAATAGATGAGGGAGGAATTGATCGCTTCTCAGGGATTTCCCTATAATCAAACCGATGTAACCACTTTAAAGTGTAATCTGCGGACGGGAATAGAGAACCCGTAGAAAGGGGATCGGCAATAGGGAATCGATTTTCCCTACACCCTACACCCTACACCCTACACCCTAATGACGATCGCCTATCCCGTACCGAACTCCGTATACTGGCGAATTTCGGGTTCGTGAAATGCCAAAACGATATCTTCCCTGGGGACTCCCATTTCCACCAATCGGTTGGCCAGACCCTCTTCGGTGCCGTCGTGCTGAATCCAGATTTTTCCACCTTTGATATCGACGTGCAGAACACAGCCAAAATCCCGTTTGAGTCCCCGCCAGCCGACGTACAACAGTTGATAGTGATCCCGTTGTATGTCAAAAACGGTCTGCACCTCGTATTCCGATTCCGTTCTCTGTCTAGAAGCGCGATCGGCGCGTTCCGAAAGCAATTGTTGAATATATTGGCGATATTGCTCTACAGCCATTGAACGATCACCTCCTGGTATACATTATAAATCACCAATCGGACTTGGTAGCGATCGACCGCCGCCAGGATGAAACGTCGTTGGAAGAAGCTTTTATAAATTGATTCTCGCACGGCTAGGTAAAGTTGGCGATCGGGTTCGATACTGGCCAGTGCATCTCGGTAATTGAGGAACTGACCCAATGCCGTATGAAAATCTGAAACATTGGACGAGCTGATGAAACTTTTCACTTCGACAGCAATCTTTTGGCCGTCTCTTTGTGCTGCCAATACTTGTTCTGCTGCCAAATCGATCTCGAAATCCACATCATCAATCTTAATTTCATAAGGATCGGCAGTGATGATCCAATTTTCCTTTTCTAAAGCAGTTCTAACAACATTATGAAATCGATCTCTTGCCATCTTTACTTTCCCGTTGAGGGACAAACTGTTCGACTCTGATGAAAAGGCGGTTTCTTTTCCCTGTCACCCAAATCGGGTCGCGGGAAAAAATTATCAATTTTTAATTGTTAATTGTTAATTGTTCAACCCTGTTCCTGCAACAAATCGAACTGGTGGGACGTGATTCGATTCGCCTGATATAAGGTTTCTGAAATTTCATCTAAAGACAACACCGCATGACCCCGATATCCGTCATTTTCCAACCGCTTCATCACGTCGCGGCCGTGGTCGAGAAATACGACGATATCCTCCACCTTCAACCCCGCCTCACGCAAGATTCCAGCTCCCTTTATGACGCTATTTCCGGAAATCAAAATGTCATCGACAACGACCACCACTTCCCCGTCTTGAAAGTGACCTTCGATCGCCCGCCCCGCACCGTAACTTTTCACCTCTTTGCGGGGGAAGATCATCGGCCGTCCCAACCGCAGCGATAACCCCGTCGCCGTCGGCAAAGAACCGTAGGGGATACCGGCGATGCGATCGAAATTGAGGGTCTGCAAAATTTCGGCGTAGGCGCCCACAATTTGATGGAAAATTTGGGGCATGGAAATGATCCGCCGCAGGTCGATATAGTAGGGAAAAACCTCCCCCGACGCCTGGACGTAATCCCCGAACATGATGCAGCCGATATCATACAATTGCAATATTAAATCCCGGTGGGGTTGGTGCTCCAAAAAACAAACGTCGGGAAGCCACAGGTCGCAACTCGGGCTCCCCTGCATCACCCGCAGGCGTTCGTCATTGATCGCGTCCCGCAGTCCCCGCACGGCTTCGGTGACGGTTTCCCGTTCCAACAGGCGGGGGGGGAGGGGAAGCAGCAACCCGCCGCCGTCCGGACTCAACCCCGCCGCCAAAATTTGGGTCAAGTCGCCCTCTTCGGTGAGGTCGTTTTCTTCGGCGATATCCCCCTGGACCAGGATCAGGCGTTCGGGCGCCTCCCGCCGGATGCGGGCCAACATATCGGCCATCACCCCCACTTCCAACCCCACCTGTTCGGGAGTCCCCCAAGTCCGGGTCGCCCTCACCAATTCCAGATAGAGGGGGTTTTCCGGTCGGGGATATTCTTGCAGGAGGGTGGCGGAGGGGTTGGCCGTGGCACAGAGGACGAAGACGGCTTTCCCCGGATGCAGCAAAAAGGGGGCGACCAGATCCTGGCCGGTGTAGGGGGAGACGGTGCAGGCATCCACCCCCCAATCTTTGAAAATCAGCCGGGAAAATAGGGTCCCGGTGTTGAGGTCGGCGTGTTTGGCGTCCAGGATGACCGGGATGTTGGAGGGGATGTGTGTGAGGACCCGCTGCAAGAGTTTCCACCCCGACATCCCGAGTCCGAGATAGGCGTTGAGCGTCAGTTTGTAGGCACAGACCAGATCCGCCGTCTGATGGACGATCGCCCGCAGCCACCCGTTCCACTCCTCCACCAGTCCGCTGTCATCGACCAGCCACAGCCCTTCCGGACTGTCGAATTTGGGCGGATATCCCTCCGGATCGGGGTCTAGGGGGACGTACAGCAGGCTTTGATTGCGATCGATGGCGCCGAGTAGCTTGTCAGAGAAATTCATCGGAGGAGGGGGAGAAAAGCTAGGTGAGTTGACTCAACCAAGCGTGAACGTCGATGGTCAAGGTCTGACCCAGTTGTAACAGTTTCCGCAGGGTGGGAAGTTCCCACTGGGCCGTTTCTTTATTATCGTCCGTTTCCGACGCGATCGCGCGATCGCGGTGTTGCAGCCAGCCGACGCACAGGGGGACGATCTGGGTTTCGAGATATTGGAAATACAATTCCTGGGCTTTCTCGAGGTTGGGATTGAGATCGAGTTGATATCCGATCTGGATCAGGCGTTCCAGGTGCCCGATGTGGGTTTCGACGGTGGCGGGATCGCCGTGTTTCAGGATGCTGGCCAGCGATCGCACGATGGATCGTTCTAAAATCGTCCGAATGTCCGGATTGGCGATCGCGATCCGCTGCTGTTTGGCCTCGGCGGCGATCGCTTCGAGTTCCGTCAGATAATTTGCGTTCAAACGACCGTCCCCGCTTTCGGCTTCCAACCCCTGCAACGCCCGCAGACAGCGATTTCCCAAGGCGATCTCCGCCGCCACCCGCAACTCCTGGGGGACGGGCAGTTCGTCCCGGTGGAAGGCCGTCATCACCCCGTAATTGTCCCGGTAAACCTGGGTGTAAAGCTGATCCAGACGGGTCAGGGTTTCCTGGCACAGCAGGGCCATGATCCGCTGCCGATCCTCGGCAAACAGATGGTCCAGGCTGAAGGACGGGTTGCCAAATTCCGCCACCATCGCCAAAATCACCGATGCCGCGCTGGCATCCTGGAGGGCATCAAATAAATTCTGTTTGAGATCGACGTAGGACCGGCGCCCGGTGAAGGGTTGGATGCAGCAGTGGAAGTCCCACCCCCCCAGGTGCAACACGGCGAAGGTGTAGTGATGTTCAGCCCGGGTGATGTCGGACACCAGCAGCACTTGCCCCACGGCGAGGGTCAGCGATCCCAACCGCTGGATTTGATAGTCGGATTGGCGGGTGGTGTAGGAGTAAAGTTGCTGTTCCCGTTCGTGGGTGGTAAATAGGGAGCTGATGGCGTAGTGGGCGGCGACCTGTTCGGGGCTGACGCGATCGCCGATCACCAGTTGACGGTACACTTCATCTCCGGTTCCGAAACATTCCACGTTGCTGGGGGCCAGGGCGAGTTTTTCCAGAAATTCCGCTTCTAGTTCGACTCCGGTCACATCTGCAGCCAGTTCGATCGCCCGCCCCGCGTAGCGCAGGATCTGGGTGCCTTCGGGCCGGGAAATTTCCTCGAAGAACCAGCCGCAACTGGTGAACATCAATAGGGAATGTCGCTGCATCTCCAACAGCCGCAGGGCGTCGGTGCGATCGCCGGGGGTGAGTTCCCGGCTTTGGTAGGTGGCGAAAAATGCGTCCAGGCTGACATCGGAGCGATCGCGGATCACTTGGATTTGACTTCTCCCCGGTCTAAAGACGCGGGGATTCTTAAGCCGTCCAAAACTGAACTCTTAAAGGCATAGTCAAT
>NZ_JAJENU010000593.1:0-13546 GCF_035615495.1 Lyngbya sp. CCY1209
ACATTGACTATGCCTTTAAGAGTTCAGTTTTGGACGGCTTAAGAATCCCCGCGTCTTTAGACCGGGGAGAAGTCAATCCACCACCCGCAGCCGCCGCGTCACCAGCGTGATCCCGCCCCGGCGCATCAAAATGGCGGACACCCAGCTATCCTCGGGCACGTCCGGCGCCTGACCGATTTTGAACACCCCGCCGGAGGGCAGGAACTCCAACCGTAGGGGTTCCGAGTCAAAATAGGCCTGTGCCGTCGCCGGTTGGGCGATCGCCGTCCCGATCAAAATCTCGCTCCCCAAGGGTTCCTCAACGATCGCATCGACGCTGTATTCCTCCCCCATTTGCACCTGTTCCGGAAGGTTCAACCGCACCGTCGGCGGGTCGTCGCCGGAGGTCAGTTGATTTTGCTCCGACAAAATTTCCTGGCCGACAATTCTATCATTCTCGATCCGCTGTTGGGAAGTAATCGTAGAAAGCAGGGTCAATTCGCGATCGCCCAACTCCCTCACCCCCTCAATTTGAGTCACGGTCGTCGCCACGATCGCCCCGCCGTCCCGCTCCCAACTCTCCAACGTGGTCGTATAATTGAGCCGGGAATACTCCCCCCAAAACTCCGCGAGTGCCTCCTCCAACATTTCGTAATTCAAACCGTCGGAATTGCTAAAATCCCGGGCGTAATTCTCCATCACCGCACCCACATCTCGCCGGTTTGCCGCCCCCTCAATTTCCTCGATCAGCGCCATCAATTCCGGGGGGGCCGTTTCCGGCGGTTGCGCGGTACCCGGCCGGGGAAACAGGCCCGAACCGCACCACAGGGCGATCCCCAAAATGGCGGATAAAACCGGCGAAAAAGTCCCTCGGAAAGCCGAGCCGGAACGCCCTCGCGCCGGGGTGGTTCTCGGAGAGTCGGATTGAAAGAGTTGAAAGGGGATCATAAGTCGAGTTGTCAGTTGTCCGTCTCGGTTGTACAGTTGTCAGGAGTCGGGGATTTCCATCCGGAGACCCCGCCAGCCCTCGCGTCTTTTGATTGTAGCGGAGTTGTCGGCTAGAGAAGGAGAAAAACGGCTTTGACCCAAACACCCACGCGCCTGTTGGTGGCCGCCAGCGGTACGGGCGGACATCTGTTTCCGGCGATCGCCACCGCCGGCTGTCTCGGCGACTATGATATCGAATGGCTCGGGGTTCCTGACCGTTTGGAAACCCAATTGGTTCCCCGACAGTATCGCCTCCACACCGTCGCCGTGGGGGGATTTCAGGGCAAACCCGGGCTGGGAACCCTGCTCACCGTCGGACGCCTCGCCGCCTCCGTCCTCAAGGTGCGAACCTTGCTCAAAAACGGCAATTTTCGGGGGGTCTTCACCACCGGGGGTTACATCGCCGCCCCCGCCATCCTCGCGGCCCGCTCCCTCGGCCTGCCCGTCGTCCTCCACGAATCCAACGCCCTCCCCGGCAAGGTGACGCGCTGGCTGGCGCCCCGCTGCACCCGGGCGGCGATCGGATTTGCCGAAGCCGCCCGATACCTCCCCAAAGCGAAAACGGCGGTGGTGGGGACGCCCGTGCGGCCCGAATTTGTGGGGGAGGCGGAACCCCTGCCCTTCCCCATCCCCGAAGGTGCCCCCGTGGTCGCCGTGGTGGGCGGTTCCCAGGGGGCGGTGGCGGTCAACCGTTTGGTGCGGGCCGCCGCGCCGTCCTGGTTCGAGGCGGGGATTTGGGTGGTGCACCTGACGGGGACCAACGATCCGGAGGCTGGCCGCCTGGAGCACCCCCAAT
Source organism: Lyngbya sp. CCY1209 (assembly GCF_035615495.1). Lineage (GTDB taxonomy): Bacteria > Cyanobacteriota > Cyanobacteriia > Cyanobacteriales > Microcoleaceae > Limnospira. The sequence continues at coordinate 1,763 of NZ_JAJENU010000593.1, forward strand.
ATATCGCGATGCCGTTTTTCGACAATATGGCGGGTTTGCTGCGACGGGCGGATTTGGCGGTGAGTCGGGCCGGGGCCGGGACGCTGACGGAGTTGGCCGTGACGGAAACGCCGGCGATTTTGATCCCCTATCCCTACGCGGCTGAAGATCACCAAACCTACAACGGCAAGGTATTCGCCGATCGCGGTGCGGCGGTCATGATCCGACAGGGGGACTTGACGGCGACGGCACTTGAAAGTAAAGTTTTGTATCTGTTACAATCTGAAACAGTGCTTTCGCGGATGAAAGAAGCCGCTCGATCGCTGGGCGTCGTAGATAGCGCCAACCGCCTCGCAGACTTGGTTCGAGCGGTCACAACCGAAAAGTCATGACGCGATCGCCGCACCGTTCCGGACAAAATCCAGTGATCGCGATCGCCCCCAACCGGGATTTTACTCATTTCCTTCACACTCAAGATCCAGCATATTAGGAGTTATCGAGAGTTTTGGAGGGTGTGGGATGAAATTCTTAACTTATGCAGCCGCGACGTTATTGATCGCCATCGGTGTTGCCACTTCGGCCCGCGCTGAGAACCCCGCCCACCTCAAGCAGTTGCTGGAGACGAATAGCTGCCAAGGATGCGACCTCACCGGCGCCCAACTCGAGGGACTCGACCTCAACGGTGCGAACCTGCAAAATGCCAACCTCAGCGGCGCGAACCTCAAAGGTACCAATTTGAACGAGGCGAACTTCAACCGGGCGATCCTGGTTGAAGCCGATCTGGAAAATACCAGTCTCATCGCCGCCAAACTCCACGGTGCAGATCTCACCCGCACGAACTTCAGCAATGCCAATCTCACCCTCGCCGGCATGGTGATTGCCAACCTCCAAGACGCGAACCTGCGGGGGGCGAACCTCGTCGGCGCCAACTTGGAAAGTGCCGACCTGACGGGGGCGAACCTCCAGGACGTGCGCCAGTCCGTCACCAATTTGGGCCGGGTGCAATTACAAGAAGGAAGCCTTTACGGGTACGATATCAGCGGTGTCAATTTGCGCGATACCGACTTGACCGGGACGAATCTCAGCGGCGCCGATCTGAGTGCGTCAGATTTGGCGGGGGCGAATTTGGACGATGCCAATTTGCTTAATACCAATTTGATGAATGCTAGACGGTGACGATCGGGACTCGAGAATCGGGACTCGGGAATCGGGAAGGTTTCTGAGTCTCGCGAAAGCTGTCTCGAGGGTCGCTTGCTGAATCTCAATGCATTTTTTCTGGACAGTTGATCATAAATTAATTGGGGGCGTAGCTGGGCTACGTCCCCAATTTGATGGCACCGCGATCGCGCGGTACCCGAGAATTATTCAATTTGAAAAAAAAGTTTTGGCAGTGGGTGGCAGGATGCACCGTCCGGCCGGAATCGCATCCACTTCATCGCTCCCGATTTAGGGTTGTGCCAAAGGGGTGAGATTGACGTGGATTTTTCCTTTTTCTCGGTCGTACTTCTCGGACATCCCATCTCGGTCGAGTCCGGCTAAGATCCAGATCAGACTGACTGCCGCGGCTTTGGTAATCGCATCGTTCCGTTCGGCGTTAGCTTTCTCCATGATTTCGTTCCCGATTGAATGCTCCTTGTTCGCGATCGCTGACCTCCTTGTAAAGGTTATGATTCAACCTCCTACTAGATCGTTTCGGCTCAAATGAGGCAAAATTCCAAACGTAGCACAGGCATCTTGCCTGTGGATTCAGATCCGATCGCCTCATTTCAGATGAAACAGTCCACTACATTTATTATTGTGACAGAATTCGACTCGAATCCGGGTAATCTCGATCGCGGAATTTGGTGCGATCGCACAACCGAAAACGGCGATCTCAATCACATTTAGACTGTGATTATAGTTCGGTTTTCAACACCCTCAATCTGACACCCGGAACCTTTTCTCAATTATAAGGGATTTAAAATTACCTTCGTCGGACCGGGTTGGAGATCCGAACAACTTATGATAAAAACAGATGGGGTATCCGATACCCGTCCCCCCAGCTTCACCATTCAACGAGATCGCCGAGATGCCGTCCCAGTCGAGTTCCGCCCCTAACGCCCAATCCAACACCCCCGCAGCCCTCCTACAGCGGGCTGAGGCTTTTTATGCCCGGGAACAGTACGACGAGGCGATCGCGGTCTGTCGGCAGGCGTTGCAACTCCAACCGGACTCGGCGCCCGTCTATGTGACGATGGGGAATGTCGCCCAGGCCCGGACCCAACTCGACGAGGCGGTCCGCTGCTACGCCAAAGCCCTGGAGTTAGATCCCAATTTCGCCCGAGCCCACGCCAATTTGGGCAGTATGCTTTACAAACAGGGCAAACTGGAGGAGGCGATCGCGAGTTACCAAAAAGCCCTCTCCCTCAAACCTGACCTGGCGCCCATTTATGTCAATCTGGCGCGGGTTTTGCGGCAGTTGGGGCGGGAGGCGGATGCCCGGGAAGTGGAACGGCAGGCGTCCGTTTTGAAGTCCCAAATGGGGGACGCGACGCAGCTCTTTCACCGGGGCAATCAGTGGGCCGCGGCGGGGCAATTGCCGGAGGCGATCGCGAGTTGGCAACAGGCGATCGCGGCGGACCCGAATCTGGCGGAAGCCTACTCTCAGATCGGCATGATTTACCGCCACCAGGGAAAGCCGAAAGAGGCGATTCCCTTCCTCGAAAAAGCCCTGGAATTGAAACCGGATCTCGTCGCCGCCCACCAGCATTTGTGCGGCATTTACCGCGACTCCGCCGACCTCGCCGCCGCCCGCCGCGCCGTCGATCGCTACGTCCAAACCTGCGGCGATGCCGACCCGATCATGGCGTCTATTTACGCCGTCAGTATCTATCAAGTTTCCGGATTGAATCGCATCGCCCTGGATCGGTTTTTGGAATTGGAAGCGAAACTGCCCGCCCTGCTACCTAACAGCAACGAAATCGAAACCAAATCCCTCTACGCCAATTTATTATTCGCCCTGCCCTACCTGCGGGATAATTTGGAACAAAATTACGCCCTGCAACGATTAATCGGCGATCGCTATATCAGCCAAATCCTCACCCCGCCCGCCCCCACCCCCGCCCCCTCCAAACCGGGCGCTAAAGGATTCGGAAGCGGCACGGGAAAAAACCCCCTAAAAATCGGTATCCTTTCCAAGCACTTCTGCCGCCACTCCGTCGGCTGGTGCAGTGCCGATGTCATCAAAGAACTCGCTGCCCTCAATACCGAGATTTATTTGTATTGGAGCGATCGCCCCACCCGGGACAGCCAAACCCCCCAATTTGAACAGGTCGCCCGCAACGTTTTCGAGCCGAAAAACTTCCCCCAAGGGCTCCCCCATGCCGGAGAAATTGCCGCCGCCATCCGCAATGACGGTATCGATATTCTGTTGGATTTGGATTCCTTGAGCGTCCAAATTCACACCGAAATTTTATATCAAAAACCCGCCCCAGTCTGCATTTCTTGGCTGGGATTCGACGCCCCCCAGCTTTCATCCCAAAACTATTTTATCGGCGACAAGCATACCCACCCGGAAGGGCGAGATGCCGATTCTGTCGAACAATTAATTCGGATGCCGAAGACGTTTATGGCGGTTTCCGGATTTCAGCGGGTTGAGGCGGATGCCGCCCAACTCCGGCAGGCTTACCGCATCAGTTCCGATCAGGTGGTTTACCTCTGCGTCGCCCCCGGACGCAAGTTTAACCGGGAACTCGTCGATGCCCAGGTGGCAATTCTCAAACAGGTTCCCGACAGTATTTTAGTGCACAAAGGGCAGGGTGATGCTCAGGTGGTGCGGCAGGCTTACCGGGAGGCGTGTCAGGCGATGGGAGTCGGGGTGCACCGCATCAAACAGATTAACCGATTTGCCACGGAGGAAGAACATCGAAAAATCTATCTTTTGGCGGATGTGCTGTTGGATTCTTACCCCTACAATGGCGGCACCCACAATTTGGAAGCCCTGTGGTTTGATGTGCCCATCGTCACCCGCCGGGGCGAACAGTTTTTGTCGCGGATGGGATACGCCTTCCTGGAAGGGGTGGGGATAGATGCCGGGGTGGCGGACTCCTGGGAAGAGTATCAAAGTTGGGGGATTCAGTTGGGACTCGACGCCGAACTGAGGCAGTCGATCCGCGATCGCCTCGCCGCTTCCAAAAATGCGGAAAACCTCGCGCCACTGTGGAATCCCAAAGCTTTTGCGAAGGATTTATCTGCCCAGTTCGAGGCGTTGCATAAACGATAATTATAGCACGTTTTTATCAATTTTTGCAACTGGGGCGCGATCGCTTATAGCAGTCGGCAGTCAGCTTTCAGCCATCAGCTTGCGGTTGAAAGCCCGTGGTTGGCAAGTTTCGGGATTTTTGGATGTCCTAACCGTCATGGCGACTGCTACAAAAAACAATCAAAACTTATTCTTATATTTTAAATAATTTTTCCAAATACTTGCGGGTGCTATTTTATACCCGTCAAAATTTAACCGAATGTTGATATTTTCTTAACTCTACCTTAATTCGGTAAATGTAATTTAATAAAGTGTAAATTTTCTTCCAATCGACTGTCGAGAAAGGGAGGCTCATTTCGGGTCATTGTCAGTCGTCTCGTTTTGCAAAATCGAGCGTCCGAAGTGCGGAGAAACCCCCGGGAGCTCCGCCGCATTTCCGTGTCCAAAAAACCGACTGCATCTATCTCAAAAAAACAATGTCAGACAGCGTTATTTTCATTCATCCGGACGGAACCAGTCCGTCCCACTTCGCCGCCGGCCGTTTCGTCCAAGAGGGACCCGACGGCCGCCTCAACTGGGACGAGATGACGAAAGCCGGGGTGTATCTCGGTCACATGAAAGACCAGATCGTGGGAACCTCCAACGGGGGGGCGGTCGTCCACGCGATGGGGGTCAAACCCTTCGCCGGATCTTACGGTTTGGATGAAGACGGCGATCCGATCGCTTCCCTCTCCAGCCTCAGTCCCGAACTCGGCGGCCCCGATCTGGGCGTGGAACCCGGGATGACGATCATGGAAGAAGCGATCGCCGCCGGAAAGGCCACCGCCGTCATCAACTCCGGCTTTATCGCCGAACCGGGGACGGGGGTATTTTTAGCCGACGTGTTCAACCGGGGCGAAACGGAAGAAATCACCGCCGAAGTGCTCGAATCCGGCGCCAACGTGATTTTGGGTGGTGGCGAAACGGACTATCTCCCCGTGGGAGAAGTGGGTTTCTTCGGGGAAGAAGGGACCCGGGAAGACGGCCGCAACCTGATCGAAGAAGCGACCGATCTGGGTTATACGATTGTTTACACCCGCGAAGAGTTGCAAAGTCTGCCCGAAGATGCCGAAAAAGTTCTGGGGATTTTTGCGGCCGAAGACACCTACAACGACACCACCGAAGAGGCGAACGTCGAGGCGGGGTTGGAAAATTACGGCCAGCCCGGAAATGAGAATCCCCCCACCATCGCCGAGATGTTGCAGGCGACGTTGGAGTTGGACCTGTTCTCCCCCGAAAACGAGAACGGCTTCTTTATCGTCATGGAAGAAGAAGCTACGGACAACTTCTCCAACAATAATAACGCCCGGGGCGCGATCGAAGCCGTTTTGCGGGCGGATGAAGCGATCGGCATCGCCAAAGACTACATCGAAAACGTCAAACCCAACACCTTATTAATTACCGCCGCCGACAGCGACGGGGGTGGCTTGGAAGTGGACGACGTGAGCGGCGAAACCGTCGGAACCGTGGGCGTGAACCCGACTTTGAGCGATCGCTCCGACGCGGTGGAAGTCCCCTACGACGGCGCCAGCGGACGGGACACCGAACCCTTCGTCTCCGCCCCCGACGCCAACGGCAACGAATACACCTTCGGCGTGGGATTCGCGGGAACCCCCGACTTCGCGGGCAGTATCGTCGCCAAAACCTTCGGTTTGAATGCGGAATTGTTGCCCAGTACGGTGGACAACACCGACATTTACCGCATCATGTACCAGACGCTGTTCGACGTGGAACTGCCCTCGTTTGTTCCCGCAGAACCGCCCCGGACGGCTCCGGAAGCCACCGAAGACACCGGAAACGTCATTTTTATCCACCCGGACGGAACCAGCCCCTCCCACTTCGCGGCGGCCCGTTTCGTGGAGGAAGGACCCGACGGCCGTTTGAATTGGGACATGATGACCCACGCCGGGGTGTACCTCGGCCACATGGAAGACCAGATCGTGGGAACTTCCAACGCCGGGGCCGTCACCCATGCCACCGGGTCGAAAGTGCCCGCCCCCTCCTTCGGATTCGATGAAAACGGCGTTCCGATCATTTCCCGTTCCGGGATGCGGGGGATGACGATCATGGAAGAAGCGATCGCCGACGGAAAGGCCACCGCCGTCATCAACTCCGGATTTATCGCCGAACCGGGGACGGGAGCATTTTTGGCCGGCGTCGAAAATCGCCGGGAAACGGAAGCAATCACCGCCCAAATCCTCGAATCCGGCGTTGACGTGATCATGGGCGCCGGCGAAACGGACTATTTGCCCGTCGGAACCGTCGGTTTCTTCGGGGAGGAAGGAACCCGGGAAGACGGCCGCAACCTGATCGAAGAAGCCGAGGAAATGGGCTACACGGTCGTTTACACCCGCGAAGAGTTGCAAAGTCTGTCCGAAGACACCGAAAAGGTTCTGGGGATTTTCGCGGCCGAAGACACCTACAACGACACCACCGAAGAGACGAATTTTGAGGCGGGGTTGGAAAATTACGGCCAGCCCGGAAATGAGAATCCCCCCACCATCGCCGAGATGTTGGAGGCGGCGTTGCCGATCTTGTCCAAAGATCCCGACGGGTTCTTCGTGGTCATGGAAGAAGAGGGCACCGACAATTTCACCAACAATAATAACGCCCGGGGCTTTGTGGAAGCGATGCAGCGGGCCGACGACGCGATCGGTGTGGCGATGGACTTCGTGGACAACCAAGATCCCAACACCCTGATTATCACCGCCGCCGATAGCGACGCGGGGGGTCTGGAAGTGGACGATCGCGACGGGGAAACAGTGGGAACCATCGGCGTTAACCCCACTTTAGCCGATCGCTCCGACGCGGTGGAAGTGCCGATGGACGGGGCCGAAGGCCGGGACAGCGAACCGTTTATTTCGGCGCCGGACGCCAACGGCAACGAGTATCCCTTCGGTATCGCCTATGTGGGTACGCCGGACTTTGCCGGAAGTATCGTTTCCAAAACCTACGGTCTGAACGCGGACTTGCTGCCGAATACGGTCGATAATACCGAAATCTATGAGATCATGTACCGGACGCTGTTCGGCGACGTCCTGCCGAATTTGATCGACGGGACGCCGGCAGATGAAACCCTCATCGGGGAAGATGGCGACGACCTGATCCGGGCGGATATCGGCGACGACCTGGCCGCGGGCGGTTTGGGCGATGATATCATTTATGGTGAAGAAGGCGATGATGTCCTGCGGGGCGACGAAAACAGCCGTTCCTCCGGTAGCGTCGGCGGCGACGATACGATTTACGGCGGTTTGGGCAACGATCGCATCGGCGGTAAGGCTGGAAATGACCAACTCTTCGGCGATGAAGGTAACGATTTGATCTGGGGCGACGACGGCGACGACCTCATCGACGGCGGCTTGGGGAACGACATCCTCACGGGTGACGACTTTTCCGGTGGTTCCGGTTCCGATACCTTCGTTTTGGCTGTCGGCGAGGGCACCGACACGATCGTTGATTTTGAAGTCGGCATCGATCGGTTGGCGTTGAAAGGCGGTCTGAGTCCGGAGGTTCTCTCGATTTCCGATATGGGAATGGGAGCCGCGATCGGCTTTGGAGAGGAAGTTCTGGCGAACCTGCGGGGCGTCGATGCGGCCGAACTGACGGCGGCTGATCCTTTTGGGGCGATCGTCTAGTTCGGACGGTTAAACGCTTGACTGATGTGTTTGTTTAATCATGAATTGGGGTGGTGAGAAACCGCCCCGTTTTTTTATCGCTATCCGCCTTAAATACTCGGAAATCGGGCAACCCGGGACCCCTACAATTCGGGCAACCCGGGACGGTTGCCCCCACACAACCGGGCAACCCGCAACCCGCAACCCGCAACCCGCAACCCGCAACCCGAGACGGTTGCTCCCACACAACCGCAACCCGCAACCCGCAACCCGCAACCCGAGACGGTTGCTCCCACACAACCGCAACCCGCAACCCGCTTTCTTCGGGAATCGGGGGATTCGGGAAATTAATTTTGCTCCTCTTCCGGTTTGGCTTCCCGCAACATTTCCAAAATGGAACCCACGGCAAATCCCATCGTGGCGCCGGTAATCCCGTAGGCGAGGGGTTCGCGGGGTTGACTGTAACCGATATTGGTTTCCGGAGAAACCAGATCGCAGCATTGATAAGTCTCCTGGCTCATTCTCGACACCGCCAACCCGAAGACGGAACCCACGCAAGCCATCACAATTCCTGAAAAAATAATCAATCTGACATTCATCGGACTGCCCCCAAGATAACTGGACGAGTCGAATTGCTCTCTCTACTTCGCTTATACCAAATTTTAGTCCGAAGGTCGGTAAAATTTAACAAAATTAAACCGGATTGGGGGATTCGACTCCCAAAGTTGTCATCGATTGATGATTGGGGACGGTTCGACCAATATATAAAATTGATAGATCGCGATCGCTCCTTCTTTCTCCCCCGGTTTCAACCGACGAGAAAAGAAACCAGCAGGAGTAAAATCGTCCCGACAAATAGGATGTGGTTGATCCAGTCGTCCGATGTCCAATCTTTAAACATTCGTCATTCCTTCAATTCATGAGAAATAGGATGGAGAATTCCGATCCGGGGGCGAGTCTATTATTGACGGCTCGGCTGTTTTTGTCAAGTCCGACATCATTCGAGCGATCGGCTGTCAAAAAGATAGCTTAAAAACTGGCATCGGCAACGGCTCGAATCGAAAATAATTGACTCCGATTAATATCCTGAAGGTGGCTTAAAAATTCCCGGCGGTACTGCGATCGATGAGTTGTCGAAAGCGATCGCGGAAATCCTGCGGGGGAACGCCGACCATGAGAGCGGATTGATTTCGCAGGTGGATTTCGACATCCCGCTTTCGGGTGGTAAATAATTCGGCGTCGGGGCGGTGGCGGGGGGTGAGAAAGTGGACGGTTTGATTGGACGAACCCCGCCAACCTCGGTTGTCATTCAGTTCGGCGATATATTGTCCGTCGATGAGGATATCGATGAATTGAAGCAGCCGATCGCGATCGGGATTTTTCCGGATTTCTTCTAGGGTAAATCCAGTATAACACATAATCGAAAGATCGCAATTTTCCCGCAGGTGGGAAAACAGGGTTTCTAATCCGATCGCCTGCAGCATGGGTTCGCCGCCGGAAACGGTTACGCCCTCTAAATTGGGTTGGGAAAGGATCAAGTTTCCCAGTTGGATGGGGTCGATCAATGTGGCTTGGGTTCGGGGTATCCAGTCGGGGGAAACGCAGCCCGGACAGTTGAAGCAGCAACCCTGCACCCAGATGACAAAGCGGTTTCCGGGGCCTAACGTGCGCGTTGACGGGCAGATTTCGGCGAGATTTAATGGGGTCATGAGGAAAAGTTGAGGGCGAGTTTTTTGTGCTGTTCGGCGTGCCGGTTTTGGAGGTCGGCGAGTTGGCGATCGAGGTCTCGGAGTTGGGTTTTTATTTGCTCTAAAATCGGGTCGATTTGTTGATGGTTGATGGGGAGGTATTGGCCGAGGTCGCGATCGCTCTCGTAGTGGCGGCTGAGGTCGTCGCGGATGGCGGCGGTTTGTTGTTGGTATCGGTTGCAGTGGGCGATCGCCGTTTCCAGTTCGGTTTGGATGCGGTCAAATTCGGCTTTTTCTTGTTGCAATTCTGCCAGGGTATCTGATAAAATAGAATTGAGTTTATTTCGTTCCGCCTGGGTGAGGGTTATCAATTCCGTGGCGATTTCGGCGGTATTGGCTTCTCGTTTATTTTGGCGCGATCGCAGAATCTCGATTTCCGATGCCAGGCGGGTTTGCTGCCGGTTGAGGGCGTCAGTTTGGGCTTGGAGTTCGCTTTGTTTTTGTTGGAGTTGTTCGAGTTGTTGATATTGCGGTTCGAGGGCGTGCGATCGCGTTTCGATATCGCGGCGAAGTTGTTCTAAATCGGCGGTTTTCAGTTCCGTTTCAATCCGGTTTAATTTGGCGACGCGGTGTTTTAACTGTGCCAATTCCTCCCCGGCTTGTATTAACTGACGTTCTTGACTTAAAAGCTCATCAGCCGTCGCCAACAGTTCCGAAGTTTCTCGGGAGATTTCCGCAAATTTTCGATGGTTATTTTTCAGCTTTTCTGCCAGTTTCGGGGGGATAGATGAGGCGGACAAATGGGGTTGCCAGGTGTTGAGGAGAGAGAGTTGTTGTCCGAGGGTTTTTGAAAGTGCGATCGCCCAGGCATCGAGGGTGTCGGGGTCGGAGTTGGCGAGGTTTTCTAACACTTCCGGGGGATAGAGATTTCCCCACAGTTCCAGGGCAGTTTGCATCAGTTGAAAGGGGATGTCGATGTTATCATAATCCAACGGATCGCAATTTTGCAATTTCTGGGCGAGTTGAATGAGTGCGGCTGTTTGTTGTTGCATTTTTGGTGATGTTGAAAAGAACTTTTGAGATCCCCCCCCCGCCCCCCTTTTTAAGGGGGGAGTTAGAGATCCCCCCCAGCCCCCCTTAAAAAGGGGGGAGTTAGAGATCCCCCCCAGCCCCCCTTAAAAAGGGGGGAGACAAAGGTGGCATGACTTGGATTTCAATGGGTACTTAAAATTATAGCGTTTCTCAGGCTGATGATTCAAAGCCCCCCTTCTTAAGGGGGGTTTGGGGGGATCGCCCCATCTCATGGGACTCGAAAAGCTGAGTTTAAAAGCCCCCCTTATCAAGGGGGGTTTGGGGGGATCACCCCATCTCATAGGACTCAAAAATCTCGGTTTAAAAGCCCCCCTTATCAAGGGGGGTTTGGGGGGATCGCCCCATCTCATGGGACTCAAAAATCTCGGTTTAAAAGCCCCCCTTATCAAGGGGGGTTTGGGGGGATCGCCCCATCTCATAGGACTCAAAAATCTCGGTTTAAAAGCCCCCCTTATCAAGGGGGGTTTGGGGGGATCACCCCATCTCATGGGACTCGAAAAGCTGAGTTTAAAAGCCCCCCTTATCAAGGGGGGTTTGGGGGGATCGCCCCATCTCATGGGACTCGAAAAGCTGAATTTAAAAGCCCCCCTTCTTAAGGGGGGTTTGGGGGGATCAACCCCTGCAATTCAGAACAAACCCCTTCAAAATTCTCCAAAACCTCAACATTTGTAAACCGGATTACTCGCAATCCATATCCTTCTAAAATAGCAGTTCTTTCAGCATCAGACTGCTTCCCCTGTTGTGTAAAATGACTTTCCCCATCAACTTCAATCACCAATTTTAAAGATGCACAATAAAAATCGACGATAAAATGATCAATGGGTCTTTGTCTCAACACTCGAAACGGAAAATATCTCAAACAATCTTGCCACAATTTTCGTTCCGCAGGAGTTGGGTTTTGTCGCATTTGTTTGGCGATCGCTGTCAGTTTAGGATTGTAGGGCAGGTGAAAGTTTGAGTTGCTTAATTGAGGCATGATTCCTCCTATGTGCGAGATTCGATCCCCCCTAGCCCCCCTTGAGAAGGGGGGGACAAGATATTGAATTGGGGGCATAATTCCTCCTATGTTTGAGATTCGATCCCCCCTAGCCCCCCTTGAGAAGGGGGGGACAAGATATTGAATTGGGGGTAT
>NZ_JAJENU010000594.1:0-9769 GCF_035615495.1 Lyngbya sp. CCY1209
GCGGCTTCAACCTATGCTGTGAAAGCCATCTAGAAATCCGCCGTAACCCACCGTTTAAGATGTGTCGGTCCAGTCGGCTGCGTTCCCACCCATCTATTATGGGTTAATTCGCCGAGTTTAATTCCCAACCGCTTGGGAATCAATTCCCAAGCTAATAGCCAAAATCATCTGAAGATGATTGGGTGATTTTTACGGTAAAAAAAACCAACCCGGTCTGAAAATCTACACCCGAAACGCCCCCGTTTCAATCCCTAAAAGGTATTTCTGATTATAGCAGGATGGGGAACCATTCGCTGCATCGTAGAACGATGGATGGGTTTCAATCCCTAAAAGGTATTTCTGATTATAGCAGGCCGCAATAGCAGGGACGAGTAGCGCATTAGGAATGTTTCAATCCCTAAAAGGTATTTCTGATTATAGCAGGCCGCCAAAGCAATTTTAGAAATCGCAAAATATGCGTTTCAATCCCTAAAAGGTATTTCTGATTATAGCAGGGAATATCAACATTTTTCATGAATTTGAAAAATTGGTTTCAATCCCTAAAAGGTATTTCTGATTATAGCAGGTTTTAAAATATCCCGAGCCAAAAATCAAACGAGAATAGTTTCAATCCCTAAAAGGTATTTCTGATTATAGCAGGGATACGCGCCGGAATTGAGAGCGAAAATGATATTGAGTTTCAATCCCTAAAAGGTATTTCTGATTATAGCAGGCAGGAAAATATCCCGGCGGGGATTGACCACCGCGAGTTTCAATCCCTAAAAGGTATTTCTGATTATAGCAGGGCGGCGAATGGCTGTTTCCAGCAAACTCGAGAACGGGGTTTCAATCCCTAAAAGGTATTTCTGATTATAGCAGGTGCATCCGAGGTGTTGGCGCTCAAGGAGTCCGATCCCGTTTCAATCCCTAAAAGGTATTTCTGATTATAGCAGGTTCCAGAGCCTGATGGGAAATTCTAACCAGATCCCAAGTTTCAATCCCTAAAAGGTATTTCTGATTATAGCAGGACCAGTGCGAAGCCGATGCAACAGCCTACCAGAATATGTTTCAATCCCTAAAAGGTATTTCTGATTATAGCAGGGGTAAGGCGGCTTATGCTTACCAGTGCGAAGCAGTTTCAATCCCTAAAAGGTATTTCTGATTATAGCAGGACGGCGGCGACAATGGCGGCGACAATGGTGGCGACGTTTCAATCCCTAAAAGGTATTTCTGATTATAGCAGGCCTTGCGGCCTTCTCTTAAGCAATATGAGGGGATGGTTTCAATCCCTAAAAGGTATTTCTGATTATAGCAGGATAATATAAACCAAAAAAGGGAAACGTTTCCCTTTTTGTTTCAATCCCTAAAAGGTATTTCTGATTATAGCAGGGGCCTCGCCAGGAGGTCAAGCCCAATGGGGAATGCAGGCGCCAGTTGCGCGACGATCGCCCGCAGGAGAACCGTTCTCATGCTCCGACCGGCCCAAAAACGCTGAAACCCCCGCTGCGTAAGGTGCGCGGGCATCTCCGAACTCAAAATCGCTGAAATCCCGTTCCAGTGGGAGATGAAAGCACTTTTCATATTTCTTTCATTTCTACAGCCACCCCGTCGCGCAGTTTGCCAGATGCGATCGCCACCCGATCAAGAATTCTCCGGCGGCGCGGAATTCCCCGCATTGGCCGGAGTATTGAAATTGTAGCTCATCACCCCGACTCTCAACCCGTCGTCCGGGAGACGATCGCGACTCAACGTCAAAGTATCACTGTTGATAGTCTCGATCGTGGCATTTGTCATCACATTCAGGAAATTCTCCACCGGAACCAGGTCGCAGGCTGTCAAATCCGCCGCCGGCGTCTGGTAGTGGGTGGGGATGACCATGCGGGGGTTGAGGGCCGCGATCGCAGCTTTCGCCTCCTCCGGCGTGTAGGATTTCGGGCCGCCGCCGACGGGCACCAGCATCAAATCCGGGCGCCCGATCAAAATCCGTTCTTCGATATCGATCGCCCCGGCCAGACCCCCCATGTGCAGGATCTTGATCCCCGCCTGGGTCCACAGCCAAGCCACGTTCGTCCCGAAGCGGCGCCCCCCTTCCCGGTCCTTAACCGTCCGAATGCCCTGAATCTGGGTGCCGTTAAATTGATAGACCCCCGGTTCGTATAATAGCGCCGGATTGTCCGGAAAGCCCTCGATGGAGCCCTCGTCGAGTAGCCGACTGCTGATCAGCACCAAATCCGTGTCCACCTTCGGGCTCCGGTATCCGGCCGTGCACCCGATCTGTCGAAACGGATTCAGCAGCACCCGCAGGCCGCCCCCGGTGAACAGAAAACTGGTGTGCCCCAGCCAACGCACCGTCAGGGTGTCCGCCGTCTGGGCCTGGGAGACTTGCCACCGCGCACCGAAACCCGAAGCGAGGGCGACGAGGGCGCTGGTTTGGGCCAAATGGATGAACTGTCGCCGTTTCATAGAAAACAATCAGACCGAAATATAGAAGGAGAAGAGATGCACCCGCAGGGGAGCGATCGCAGCGATCGCCGGTATGTTGAGAGTTCGCAGGGATCGGAGTTAGAGGCGATCGGAATTTCTCTCCCTACACCCTACACCCTACACCCTACACCCGTCGCCCTGAGCGAAGTCGAAGGGCTACACCCAAAGTTACAAGTCAGCGATCGCCCGCCACCGCCAGCCGGCAACCGTCGAGGAAATTCTTCAACAGGGATTTGCCCGCCCCGGTCAGGATGCTCTCCGGATGAAATTGTACACCCTGGATGTGGGGGTATTGTCGGTGCTGCACGCCCATGATCGTCCCGTCATCCACCCAGGCGGTCACTTCCAAGACCTGGGGGCAGGTTTGGCGATCGATGACCAAACTGTGGTAGCGGGTGGCGGTGAAGGGGTTGTCCAAGTCCCGAAACACGCCCTTTCCGGCGTGGCGGATTTCCGAAGTTTTGCCGTGCATCAGTTGCGGCGCGGAGATGATGTCGCCGCCGAAGGCCTGGCCGATGCTCTGGTGTCCCAGACACACCCCCAAAATCGGCAGGGTCGGCCCCAATTCCCGGATCAGGTCTAGGGAAATTCCGGCGTCGTCCGGACGGCCGGGGCCGGGGGAAATGACCAACCCGTCGGGCCGCAGTTGCCGGACCTGTTCGACGGAGATGCGATCGTTGCGGTACACCTCGATGCGGTCGGCGATCGCAATTTCGGCGCCCCACTCTCCCAAATACTGGACTAGGTTGTAGGTAAAGCTATCGTAATTGTCGATGACGACGATCAAAATTTAGACTCCTTAAATCCACTGTTGGATCTGGGCAGCCAGGGGGGGAAGGATCAGCACCCCGGCGACCAACAGCGCGGCCAGGGCCGAAATCAGCACCGCCGCCGCCGCGCAGTCCTTGGCGATGCGGGCCAGTTCGTGGTAGGACTTCCCGACGGTCAGATCGACGACGGATTCGATCGCCGTGTTCAGGAGTTCAAACGCCATCACCGCGCTGACGGTGAGTCCGATGACGGCCAGTTCCACGAAACTCAACTGTAGCGCAAACCCCAGGGTCACGGCTAGGGTTCCGATCGCCGTGTGGATGCGGAAATTGCGCTGGGTTTTAAATGCGTAAGTCACGCCGTTCCAAGCGTACTTGAAACTGACGAGGAGGTTATTCGCCACACTCCAAGATGATGTTCGGTTGGGGTTAACCTTCGGCTCTCCTCGGAAACCCTGAATGTAAGTGTAACTCTGAGATCGGGGCAGGGCCCGCACGGGGAGCGGTGAAACGGAGGGTTTTTTTGCGTTCATCGGCGACATCCTTACAATCGGCATTCTCGCAATGGTCGGTGCTTCCGATCGATGCTGGGTGCAATTTAGCACGATCGGGGCCGCGTTTTTTCGCGGAGTCATCGGAAGATGACTTGAGTTATCGGGTCGAGAACGAAGCAATTGTACCTAAATTTTTATCGATCCGAACCGAAATATTGCCCGCATTCCAGGTTAACAGCCTGTAGCAGGGCGGTCTGTCGATCCAACATTCGAGTCAAACTGCGATCGTCTGGATGATCCCACCCCAGCAAGTGGAGTAAACCGTGAGCCGCCAACCAAGCCAACTCGGTTTGGAGAGAGTGCCCCTGTTGCCGCGCCTGTCGGGCCGCCGTCTCGACCGAGATCAGGATGTCTCCGAGATAGCACGATGGGGATGAGAGCATCTCCGGGGATTGAGGATAACTCACCTCCAATGTAGCAAAGGCTAAAACATCTGTCGGCTTGTCTAAAGAGCGATATCGAGCGTTAAACCCCCGCATTTCGGTGTCTTCCGTGAGGCGGAGGCTAATTTCGTAGCCGTCGGCGGGGGGTAAATACGGATGCAGTTGTCCCAGCCACTCGGCGAACCAGAATTCCCAGGTTTCCGGCGCGATCGCCTCGAACCCCAGGCGCGGGGACGGGGGGGACTCCCCGTCTTCCCCCCGCCAAAAACAGTCTTGGACGTTCAGTTCGAGTTCCACGTCGGTCCTCTCATCGAGTCAAGTAGGCGACGCCGACGAGGAAACCCACCAAGCCGACGGTGGTGAGGGTAAAGTGAAACAGGGATTTGGAGCCCTTGCGGACCATATTCCGCATCGCCAGTTTGACGTAGCTGGGTTGGGGTTCCCCGGCGGGGACAGCGGGTTGAGTTTCGGGGGTTGGGGATGTCGGTTCGGAAGTCATCGTCAAATTTCGTAGATTTCCACAGCAACGGGGTCGGCTTTTGCCGACCCCCGATCAGTATAGTGGATTTTGGATAGCCGGGTGCGATCCGATCGCATCCCGACCCTCACTAACTATCTGGGGTAACAAGATTCGGGTGAGATGAATTGACAATTAATAATTCTCAATTCTCAATTCTCAATTTCCCCAAAACGACTGTCAAGATCCCGTTGCTGTAGTCCACCTCGGCGCGATCGCGATCGACGGGTTCGGGCAGGGCGACCACCTGGCGGAAGGGGACGGCGGAATCTTTGAGGACTCCGGAAACGATCGCCGCATTTTCCGTGATTTTGATGTCCAAATCGTCCCGGCAGAAACCGGGGAGGGTCGCCTTTAGTACCAGGGTTTTCGGCGTTTCATTGAGGGCGATCGCGGGTTTAAAATGGATGCCGCTTCCCTCTTGGCTTTCCCGATAAACCTGCTCGATTTGACGGCCGATCTTGTCGGCATTTTTAAAGGTTTTTCCGAAATCTAAAACCATGATTTTTTTCTCCTAAATAAACTTGAAAACGGGGATGGAAAAATGACATTGGAAACGTCGGTTTCCAATTGGGACATCAAATTGATCGATTTTTTTCGAGATGCGATGACGGTGAGTTTGGAACGCTAAAAAATCCGATCGCGGCGGACACCTGCCAATTGGTCAAGCATCCGACTCCGGATATTTTGACCCGAATCCTTCGGGGTCGAAATCAATGGGAATTCGATCGGTGGGGGGAAAATTCCCCCGCACCCTCAAATCGTCCGAGCATTTTTTCCAAAGCTTTCAACCGGACGAAATGGGGGGGTGTTCTGCAAAGTGCCGATTTCACGAATCGCCCGCACCCGTCAGATTCGGTCTGATTATGACGGGGGTTCGTCGAGCGGAAGCGTCGGTGAGGCCGGAGGACTCACGGTCTTTTCGACGATCGCTTTATGGCTTTCCCGTTGAGTTTGCATTTCAACGGCGATCGCCTCCACCTGCACCTCTAGACTACCATAGGGAATTTCGAGCTGACAGGTCGTTTCGATGCGATCGAAGCCGTTGGGGGAAAACTCGGTGATCCAGCGCGGCCCGTCTACGATGTTTCGAGACTGGCGATCGTACACCCATATTTTGACATAAATTCGCGGCAGGCCGTCCGGAAGTTGCACCCGGACCGGCAGGGGCCGTCCGGCCACCGGCTCCTCGGGCACCTCCAACAGGGGGGCCGGGACTTCCCGATCTTCGGGGAGGACGTGGGGGGCCCGGATGCGATCGTCCGCCCGCCCCCGGGCCGCGAAACCCGCCGGTTCCTCGAAGTCGTCATCGACGACGATCTCTTCCGCTTCCAATTCGGCGATCAGGGGGCGCAGCTCGTCGGGCACGGGGGGCCGCTCCGGTGCGGCGTCGGGTTCCGGAGGTTCCCCCGCCCCCGGGAAGGGCGTTTCGGGCGGGGTTGGAGAGGTGGCCCGTTTCATCCACTGGGAGAGGTCCCGATCCTTCGCCAGGGAACTGAGGCGGGACCAAAATCGCTCCTCCAAATTCAGGCCGCGGAACGAGCGATCGACCGGGGAAATGATCGCGATCGCCGATTCCGGGGGGGGTTCGGGCAGGGGGGAAAAGGTGTCGATCTCCTCGTCCTCCGCGAACGCCGGCCCTTGAGCCTCCCCGTCCGCCTCCCCGTCCCCCAATTCTTCCGGGGGCGTCGGGTCTGTCTCGGCCGCGGGTTCCGCCGCCTCCCCCGGGAGGGGACGGCCGAAGGTGGGCAGTTCCGGGACCGGTGTCTTTTCCGCCGTATCCCGTTCCCGAGCGGGGGGGTTCAGGGTCGGAGACGGGTGCAACGGCGGCCGCTCCCCGTCCGCCCCTTCCCGGGGCAGTTGCAGGTGGCGAGGCGATGCCATCAGGGACTCCACCGCCAGGGGTCCAGCTTGGTAGTCGTCCTCCCCGAAATCGTCCGCGATCGCCTCCAACAACTGTTCGACGGGCATGGCGACGGTGAAGGTCTGGCTCACCTCGGGCACCGTGTCGCTCGAAAAAATAATTTCCCCCAAAACGAGGCGGGTCTGGCATTCAAAGGGGACGTAAATGGCCGCAGAAAAGGAAACCGGCAAAATCGACTGGGGGACCGGTTGGCGGCTCTCGCAGAGCAGGTCCGAGGTTTGGGGATCTCGCAGGCAAATCCGCAATTCGGGTTCGGAGACGAGAAGCTGGGGGGGAGGGGAGGTGGTTTCCCCCCTCTCGGCGGGGCGATCGCCGACGCAAACTTGGCCGGAGAGCAAAAACGCCTTCCCCAATTCCGCCAGATAGGAATCCCGGTCGAGAACCAGTTTCACTCGGACCTCAGCCCGGTCGAGTTCCGGTCCGGGGGGGGATTCTTCCTCCGCCGCGGGTGACGGCTCTCGGACCGTTTCCGCCGACTCCTCCGCCGCCATTTCCGGAGACGGCTCCAACTCCTCCCCCCCATCGACGTCGCCCGCGAGGACCCGCAGTTGCCGCGTCGCCCGCCAGGTCTGGCCCAACAACCCCTCCTGCAAGTCCGGCGAACAAGAAAATTCCCAAATTCCCGGCAACAGATGCGTGTAGGGGATCACGACCATCAGACCCTCGGCGTTGACATCGCCGCGCCGGGTCTGGACTCGCCGCACCGGGGGCACTTCATCCAAGGCGTGGTAGACAATCCGAATTTCGATCTCCTGCTCCCCGAGGGAGGAACGGCTGACGATACGATACCGCCCCTCCAAAATTTCGACGTCGGGAGATTCCAGGGGCAACCAAGTATTATCTCCTTCCCGCTGCAGCAGAAATTCTAGACTGTCCATCCCGCACCTTCTCCCAACATCCTCGATACCAACGTAAGCTCACCCCCGACTGAAGTACGGGGGCTTTCGCCCTAAGCCGCCGCTGCGCTAGGCAACGAACAACTCAGGCGTTCAGGGCTGCTTACCGAGTCCCCGAGAATCGAAATCATCAGAGAACCATTCAGATCCGCGTCGCCATGCCATCCACAGTTTGTACAATTAAACCGCTTACTGGCCCTGATGCCAATATGCAGGCATTGGTGGCATGTTTGGCTGGTATATGCAGGCGGGACAATCATGAGCGATACGCCAGCGGCCAAAGCCTTGTAGCTGATGAACTGACGAAGCTGATAGAACGCCCAACTATTGGAACGTCTACGCTCTGTCTGAGTGCGTCGCTGTTTATTGGTGCGCTGCCGAATGCCGGTCAAGTCTTCAATAGCAATGGCGCTACCAGTGGCGACGGCTCTCTTTACGATGGTCTTGCTAATATTGTGGCTCACCCAAGCCTGAAAGCGTCGCTCTCTACCCGAGAGCCGTTTCAAGGCGCGTTTAGCGCCCTTTGTGCCTTTTCGTTGAAGCGATGCGCGTACTCGGGAGAACCTGTCTCTCACGTCACGGATCTGTTTCCCGTCCCATTTATCACCTTCCGAAGTAACTGCAATGTCAGTGCGGCCAAAGTCAACGCCAATTACCGTGCTATGTTTGCGTGGCTCAGGCGGCTCGCTCTTGACCTGAATGTGGATGTAGTAGCACCCGTCTCTATGCTGGCAAAGCTGTGCAGACGTGGGCTTGCTGCCCTTCAGCTTGCCGCGCTGGTAGTTGCCGACAGAGACGGGCATCCGTTCTCTACCTTCAATGGTCGTCAGGCTGACCGTCCAATCCTTTTCCCTGAAAGAAAAGATTCTGGCGTCGTAGTCAGCACTGGTGGAGGCAAAGCTGTTAATCGGCTTGCTTTTCTGCTTCGCTGTTTTTCGGTTAGCGCTCACCCTGGCACACGCCCGAACAGCAAGGTTTGCCGAGAGCCCAAATTGGGCTCGAACGTCGTGGTAAACCTGGGCCTGAATCGTTGTCTTGCTGGTCGTCTTTGGGTTGACTTCCTGATGGATATAAATGCAAGCATCCGCAAACGCCTTAAGCGTGCCGTCAATCTTAGCGGCTTGCTCTGGCGTCGGTTGAAGCTTGCAAACTATCGTCAGGAGTTGATTCATGCGCCGTAAAATGTCACCCGTGAATATTCTAGTTCAAGAAGCGGAATACGGCAGCTAAAGCTGCGCGTTGATTTTTCCTCCCCGCTCTAAAGAGACGATTAGGGGTCGAGAGAGATGTCGCCATCTCCCCCTCCCATTCAGAACCGTGCATGAGACTTTCACCTCACACGGCTCCTAGTTCAGCCGTTTCGTTGTCATGAATACGGCTCTTGCTTTGACTACCATCTATAGCAGTCTTGGCATCGTGACAGTGGCGGTGCAACAGTTGGAGGTTCTTGTAATCATCCTTTCCGCCAAGGCATTTAGGAATGATATGGTCGGTCTCCACTTGGTCTTCAATAGTGAAGTGCTGCCCGCACCATTTGCATTTGCCTTTCTGGTATTTCAGCAGTTTGGCTTCTCGGTTCGAGATTTCTGGTGATTTCCCTCTCCTTGTCGCCCAGTAGACCCAATTTCCGTCATACGTCGATGCGTTCGGTTTTACCAACGTGTGGTAGACAATGGGAGTCCAATTATGCTGTTGGAGTCGTAGACCATCCTTAGTTTGGAAAATCCACTTCTCATTCCTTTCTTTCCCATTACTCAGTATCACTTTTCCGGTTCGGAAGTATTTCCTGAGCGTTTTGTATTTGGCATTTCTGCATCGTGACACTACCCATGCCCGCAGTTGTTGCCAGAGTATGTTATCTAGCTTGTTGAAAATCTCCGAGGAGACTACCCCTGAGTAATATCTTGACCATCCTGTGATGATGGGATTGAGTTCTTTAATCAGGGCGGCTTGAGGTGCAGTTTTATATTTCTTAATCACCTCTTTAACCTTTTCAATGTGGGCTTTGATTGCCTTTTTGCTTGGTTTTATGTGGGTTACGAAGCCAAGGAGTTTGCTGACATTTCCTCCACTTTTCCCAGAGACATGTTTTCCAGCAGGATATTGCCTAATGTTGAACCCCAGGAAATCGAATCCCGGTTGGACTTTTTCACCATTTGCCTCGATTTCTCTCAGTGTATGGCAGATTCTTGTCTTTTCCGGTTTAAGCTGGAGACCAATAGGTTTTAACCATTCGGAAATAGCAATCTTGCACTGTTCAAT
>NZ_JAJENU010000595.1:0-9341 GCF_035615495.1 Lyngbya sp. CCY1209
CTCATCGCCTTCCGTTCCCCGCTTCAATCCTGGAGTTGTGAATTCCAAAACTGGGGGTGGCTATCGCCTCCTCTCTTGGATTATCAGTTTTGCTTATTTCTTGTATAAGACACTTGTATCACTGACTTTTCCTTGACCCTGAGAGTTCCAACCTCATTTAGTATCACAGTGATACCAAATTTAGGAACATACAGACAGTTATAAGGCTGGTCAGGGGTGCGTCCCTTATATCCATCCAAGGGGGATGGAAGCCTTACCGGGAGGTTATTTCAGGCATTTCGGCCTTATTTCATTCCCGAACGAATCGCACATTCTTCCCCATGTTGACATATCGGGGCCGGGCACTCGGGAATGGAATTGATAATGATCAATTCAATTCGCCACCTGGATCGGCCCGCTGACACTGCCGCTGAAAAACTGTCTCAGGGCGGGATGTTCGGAGCGGTAAGCCTCCTCGACGGTGCCGGCCCACTGAATTTGACCTTGATACAGAAACACCACGCGATCGGCCGTGCGGCGGATGGTGCTGTCCTGGTGCGTAACCATGACGTAGGTGCTGCCCCCGCCGCCCCGTTTTTGCAGTCCCCGGATTAAATCTTCGATCACCGTCGAGGCGATGGGATCTAAACCGGCCGTCGGTTCGTCATAAAGGATCACTTCCGGATTGTCGGCGGGGGTTTCCGGATTGGGCATAATCGCTCTAGCGAAACTGACCCGCTTCCGCATCCCGCCGGACAATTCTGCGGGGTAGCGATCGCAGACATTGGGGAGGCCGACCATTTCCAGCCGTTCCTCGACCAATTCTCGAATCCGAACCGGGGACAGCCGCGTGTGTTCGTAGAGGCGAAACCCGACGTTGTGCTCAATGTTGAGGGAGTCGAATAGAGCGGCATTCTGAAACACCATGCCGATCCCGATCGGGTCGGAGAGGTCGTCCACCCACCCCCGCCGCCGTTTTCCCTTGACGTAGACTTCCCCGGCGTCGGGGGGCAGCAACCCGGCGATAATCCGCAAAATGGTCGATTTTCCGGTGCCGGACGGCCCGATAATGGCCAGGGCTTGGCCGCGATGGATGGTCAAATTGACCCCATCCAAAATCACGTTCGAGCCGAAGGCTTTGCAAATTCCCCGCAGTTCGATCAGCGGCTCGGACATTTCGGATTTTTCGTCTGTTATCCCCATTTCTTTGTGTATTGTGTATCGTGTATTCTGACATCCTCATCGCTCCATCCGAGACGCGGATGGGGGATATCGATCCGAACGTCAGTTCCCAATTGCCAGCATTGCCGAATCTGCCTTGAGGCGAATGATCCATGTCAATCCGTTCTTTTAGTTCTTTGAAATATCGGCTCCGCCGCCTGTTCAAGCTCCGGCTCACCTTGGGTTGGTCGGGCTACCGTTCCCCCCATCGGGTCGGACAGTTGTTCAAGTGGCTGGCCCCCGGTTTGTTGGTGAAGCGGTGGTTGCTCCTGAGTGCCGGGGGGGTGTTGCTGACCAGTTTGGGACTGGCGATCTGGACGGGGATGACGCCCATCTTTTATATTTTGCAACTGCTCAAGGGATTTTTGGGTTGGATCACGACGGTGATCCCCAATTCGGTTTCCGGGCCGCTGGTGCTGCTGGTGGGGTTGTTGATGATCTTTTGGGGCCAGAGCCGCAGTTTCAGCTCCATCACCCAGGTGTTGATGCCGGAGGGGGACGAGGAGTTGGTCGATCGCTTATTAACCCTGCGTCGCCTCAACCGGGGGCCGAAAATCGTGGTCGTCGGCGGGGGGACGGGGTTATCGACGTTGCTGCGGGGGTTGAAGGATTACAGCGCCAACATCACGGCGATCGTGACGGTGGCCGACGACGGGGGGTCGTCGGGGCGGTTGCGGCGGGAGATCGGGGTTTTGCCGCCGGGGGACATCCGCAACTGTCTGGCGGCCCTGGCGGATGAGGAAAAGCTGCTGACGGAGTTGTTCCAGTACCGGTTCCGGGCTGGGGACGGGCTGACGGGCCACAGTTTCGGGAATTTGTTTTTGACGGCGATGGGGGACGTGACGGGGGATCTGGAGCGGGCGATCGCGGCCAGTTCCAAGGTGCTGGCGATCCGGGGTCAGGTTTTACCCGCCACCCTCAGCGACGTGCATTTGTGGGCGAAACTGGCCGACGGGCGGCGCATCTGCGGGGAGTCGAGCATCACGGAGGCCCGGGGCCAGATCGTCAAAATTGGCTGCACCCCTGCCAACCCCCCGGCCCTCCCGAAGGCGCTGCAGGCGATCGCAGAGGCGGATTTGATCGTCATCGGGCCGGGTAGCCTCTACACCAGCGTCATCCCCAACCTGCTGGTGCCGGACATCACCGAGGCGATCGCGAAACGGCCGGTCCCCCGCATCTACGTCTGCAACGTCATGACTCAGCCGGGGGAAACGGACAACTACACCGTTAGTGACCACATTCGGGCGATCGACGATGCCTGCGGGTACAAACTCTTCGACGCGGTGCTGGTCCAGGGCAAAATCCCCCCCGCCCAGGCGCTGATCCGCTACGCCCAGGAGGATTCCCACCCGGTGGCGATCGATCGGGAGGCGGTGAAGCAGTTGGGACGGCGCATCGTGTTGACGAATATCATCGAAGTCGATCGCCAAACGGGCTACGTCCGCCACGATTCCAAGCGGCTCGCCCAGGTTCTGCTGCGCTGGTACTCTCGGGTTTGAGTTGATATGGGGTGTGCTCGGTGCTCGGTGCTCGGTGCTCGGTGCTCGGTGGGGAAGAATTGACAATTCATGTTCTGTCTCCCGACTCCCGGCGCCCCATCCCATCAAGTTCGGATCATCAGTTGTCAAATAGATTTCTGATTATTGAACCATAGAAATAGTTTTTGTTCAAACTATTCTAACGGACAGGATATCACTTGGAGATAAAGTGCACCCAAAAACTGCCGTCGGGGATGCAGACGTTCTGGATCAGGCGGTAGGAGTAGTGCAAATAGGCGCCGCTGAGATCGGTGCGGTATCCGCTGGAAAACCACTCCCCATAGGGGTCGTGGACGATCAACCCGTATTCGTCGTACCCCACCACGACGATGATATGTCCGAAGGAGGTGAAGTACCCGTGGATGACGGCCGGATTGCCGGCGGCGATCCAATCTTGGACGTCCTCGATGATGGCATTTTCGGTGAAATAGTCCTTAGCGCCGTAGTCGCGGACGATCCGCGCCAGGTCGTAGGGGTTGTGGCGGCTGTACCCGCGATTGATGGCATATTCGTACAGTTCATCTTCAAATTGACCGTAGCTGCTCTTGCGCCGGGCTCCTACATATTCCAGACACATGGCGATGGAGGTGACGTTGCAGGCGCCGGTGGGATTGAACCAATTGTCGAGTTGGGATTTGTAGGGGACGTTGGGGAGCCGGTGGCTTTTCGGCAGGGGTTTCGGGTAGGTTTGGGTTCCTCCCTCAAAAACCTGGGCGTTGGGTCCCCAAATGTAGACGACGGAATAGCCGCCGAAGGATTCGCTGCGGAGGGCAACTCTCAGGTGTCCCCGGATCGGGTCGTAGGCGAGGACTGAATATTCCTGGCCGCCGGAGATCGGAAATTTTTCCGAGTCCCCGAGTTGGGAGGAGGCGATCGGTTTGACTTTGAAAACCGTATCTTTCATGATTTTTAACATCGGGGTGGAAACGGGGAGATCGCTCACTTTCGCTTCGATCAATTTCTCGGCCGTCACCTTTCCCAAAAAACCGGGTTCGTTGCAGTTCATCAGCTTTTGAAACCGGTGCAGGGCGGCGGTGGATTTGGGGCCGAAGATGCCATCGACGGGGGGATCGAGCAGCCCCAAATCGATCAGCCGAATCTGAATCTGGCGGCTGAGTTCTTCGTCGTCGTAAATCGCCTTGACGTCGTATCGAATCTCCGTTCCGAGAAAGTCCTGTAGTCTCATCTCACCTGCTCAACGTAATAATACAAAACTGAATGGTATGGGGATCGCCCCGAATTGGGGGTCGGGGCTGGCGCGACCTGCTGTCGATACCATCGGACTCAATCAAGCCGAGGAGTCACCCCCCCGACTCCCTTTCAAAACCGGACGGCAGATGTCCGCCGCCGCCGGTTCCTCAATGATTTGGTGCTGGTCATGGGTATCTTTTAAGCTATCACCTTTGGCAGTCTTCTCATCACGGCCGTTTCGGCGGAGAGGTCAGGGCGGTTCTCGCCCCGATCGCATCCCACAACTTGAGCTTTCGTCAGGGGGACTCCGGTTTCAGGACGACGATGCCATAGGCGTCGGGGGACAGATATTTTCGGGTCGCCTCCCGGAGGGCGTCCGCGTCGAGGCTCTGGATGTGGCGGGGATATTCGAGGGCGAGGTTGAGATGGCCGGCGATCGCCTGATAGTAACCGTACAACCCGGCGCGGTCGGCGGGGGTTTCGTTGCCGAAAATAAACCGGTTGGCGACTTGGGTGCGAACCCGGGCGATTTCGGAGTCGGCGATGGGTTCCTCGTGGAGGCGACGCAGGTGTCGGGCGATCGCGGTTTCGACTTCGGCTAGGTTTTCGACTCGGAGGCGGGCCGAGATGTAGAAGACACCCTGCAACCGCTGGGTCATGTTGCTGCAGGTGACGGCGGAAACCAACCCCCGCTCTTCCCGCAAGTCCCTGACCAGCCGGGACGTCCGGCCCTGACCCAAAATGGTGGCGAGGACGTCGAGGGGGTAGGTTTCGGAGAGTTCGTCGAGCCCGGGGACGCGCCAGACCATCATCAATCGCGCCTGTTGCAGGCCCGGATCGACCCGTTCATGGCGGACGATTTCGGTGAAGCCTTCTTCCGGCATCAGGTCGCGGACGGCGGATTCGGGGTCGGGATCGGTTTTCGGTGCTCCGGGGAAGGCGATGGATTCTTCGACGACGGAGATCAGGTTCTCGACGGGGAGGTTGCCCACGACGGCGACGGTGGTTTGGGCCGGGGAGTAGTGGCGGCGGTGGAAGTCCCGCATCTGGCCGGCGGTCAACTGTTCGATCGCGCCGGCCGGACCGAGCACGGAACGGCGGTAGGGGAGGCGATCGAAGGCGGTTTCCATCGTCCGCCGGAAGCTGCGGCGGGAGGGGTTGTCTTCGGAGCGCCGGATCTCTTCCAAGACGACTAACCGCTCCCGCTCGAAGGCGTCGTCGGGGATGCTGGGATTGAACACCACTTCTAACTGGAGGGGGGCCAGGGTGGCGAAATCTTGGGGGGCGGCGGTGACGTAGTAGTGGGTGTAGTCCTGGCTGGTGGCGGCATTGGTGAGGGCGCCGCGCTGTTCGATGCGTCGTTCAAATTCCCCCGCCTCCAAGGTGGGGGTGCCTTTGAAAACCATATGCTCTAAAAAGTGCGCCATGCCGTTGATGGCGTCGGATTCGACGGCCGAGCCGACATCGATCCACACGTTCAGATTCACCGCATCGACGGGCAATTGTTCGGCGACGATGGTCAAACCGTTGGACAACTGGCGGATGGTCGGTGCGTTGAGCGATCGGGTTCCGGCCGCTGCCGAGAGAGTAGAAGTCATTCGATCCCTAGAAGTGTCGTCTTTTCCCTCTCTATCTTAAAGGTATGGGATGGACTTGCCGGATCGGGCGATGTGATTTTGGCGATCGCGACAGGATGCCGATCACCCTCGAACCGGCTGGCCTGGATTTGACGGTCAAATTGTCGGCCGAGATCGATTCGATTGGGAGCGGGAATGGGTGGGGGCGATCGCCCTCATTTCTACTGTTCCATTCCGCTATTTGTTCCGGCAGCGGGATGCTTGAGAAGGCTGGGTCGAGCGGTTTCAATTGGCGGGGTATTTCCGCGATCGCTCGTTTTTTATCGTATCCAATAATATCTCACTTGTCAAGCTCAATTGACCGATATTTATTTTCACCCTGAGAGCCAATCCGTTATAATATAAAAATCGTCGCTCAGATCGAATTGACTATGGCAATAACCGAGTTCCTCCATGCCGCCATTTTGGTGTCCGACTTGGAAAAGTCCCAACGGTTCTACGGCCAGATATTGGGCTTGAATCAAGTCGATCGCCCCCTGCAGTTTCCGGGAATTTGGTATCAGAGCGGAAACTTCCAGATTCACCTCATCCAAGCTCAGGAAGTGGTCGGCGATCGCGTCAACGAGGACAAATGGGGGCGCAACCGTCACCTCGCCTTCTCCGTATCGAATTTGGAATTTTACCAGAAAATATTGACCGAAAATAACTGCAAATATCAAATGAGTTCATCCGGGCGATCGGCTCTGTTTATTGAAGACCCGGACGGCAATATTATCGAACTCAACCAACAGTAAAACCAGCTATTTCGACATCATTTTAAATGAGGATTATCGCTTATTCCTATACCGATCCGCTTTTAGAAACCGCACCCGATCGCAGGATTTGGGGGTGGGAAGTGGATCGAATTTATCTGGATTTAGGGGGGCGATCGGAACTGGAAAAACTGCTCGAAGATTGCCGTTCGACACCGGCAGAATATTTATTGATCAGACGTTACGAGGAATTGGGTGAATCGGTGCGGGAAGTCGGCGATCGCTTGGATCAGTTTGACCGTCTAAAAATTCAAGTTATTGCCATAGAAAGTGATGGCAAAGCATCCGAAACTTCGCGGGTTGAATTAATTCGATTTTTGGCGGAAATACAGAGGGGACAGCACAGCCGTCGCATCCGAAAAGGACACGCAAAAAACCGCCTGAAAGCTTTGCCACCGCCGGGGAAAGCACCCTACGGCTACCGTCGCGGCAAGGAACGCTACGCCATCGATCGCGCCGCAGCACCCATTGTAAAAGAGTTTTTTGAGCGCTTTTTGATTTACGGTTCCCTGCGGGGTGCGGTGCGATATTTGGAACAGCGATACGGCAAAAAAATCTCGGTGACGACGGGTAAAAGGTGGCTGGTTAATCCGGTTTATCGGGGGGATTTGGAATACAAAAATGGCGAGGTTATTTCTAACACCCACGTCCCGATTATATCCCGGGAGGAAGCCGCGCAGGTGGATCGACTGTTGCGTCGCAACCGACGGCTACCCCCCAGGACTGCGAGTGCGCCGCGATCGCTGGCGGGGTTGTTAGGCTGCGGTGAATGCGGTTCGTCGATGACGGTGACGCGGGTGACGAGTTATCGCAAAGATCGGGAATATCTCTATTTGCGTCCGATGAATTGTCCGCGAAATCAGAAGTGTAAATCCCTGTCTTATGAGCAAATATTAGAGGCGACAATTGAGCGCATTTGTGGGGATCTTCCCGAGGCGGTTTCCGAGTTGGAATTACCGGACTTGGAGCGGGTGAAGGGGGGGTTGACGGGTGCGATCGCATCCAAGCGAGAAATTTTGGCACAGTTGCCGGAACTGGAAGCGACGGGAATTTTTGATGCGGAAACGGCACAAATTCGCGCCTACAAACTACGAAATGAAATTGCGGAGTTGGAGGGAAAATTGGCGCAACTTCCGCCGGTGAATTTGAAGGCGACAGCACAGGCGGTTTCGATCGCGCAATTTTGGCTGGATTTGTCGGAAACCGAACGACGTTTTTATTTTCGGGAGTTTATCCGTAAAATTGAGATTGTCCGCCAGGGGGACGACTGGGATTTGAAGTTGATGTTTATTTTTTAAGGTGATGAAGATCCACCATTATCCCCCTTAAGAAGGGGGACTTGGAGCGCCATTCTCCCCCCTTACCAAGGGGGGTTGGGGGGGATTTTCACTCTT
Organism: Lyngbya sp. CCY1209; assembly: GCF_035615495.1. Taxonomy (GTDB): domain Bacteria; phylum Cyanobacteriota; class Cyanobacteriia; order Cyanobacteriales; family Microcoleaceae; genus Limnospira. The sequence goes on from NZ_JAJENU010000595.1 coordinate 7,713, forward strand.
TCAGGTGACAAAAAGCCACCTCCCCCTTAAGAAGGGGGACTTGGAGCGCCATTCTCCCCCCTTACAAAGGGGGGTTGGGGGGGATTTTCACTCTTTCAGGTGACAAAGAGTCGCCATTATCCCCCTTAAGAAGGGGGACTTGGAGTCCCATTCTCCCCCCTGACAAAGGGGGGTTGGGGGGGATTTTAACCGCTGGTGAGGCGGATATGTTCCATAATTCGCTGTTTTCGCTGTTCAGAGTTCATCATCGAACTGTAGGAGGACGCCGGTACTTCTGAGAACTTCCCGACACTCCGCGACAGATGATCTTTGATTTTCTGCTTTTGTTGATTTGAGCGTTCCATATCAATCCAGAGAATCAGGACATTTCTATTGTGTCCGATCTGCCTCTAAATTGGAAGGGTGGAGAAGATTTTTTTTCGGGTCTGGAAGTGTTATAATGATCGGGTTAAAATCCGAACACAAAATCATCGATCGCGATCGCACTCGCCTCCACACCATTCAGAACCGCCAAAACGCTTCCGGTGTCGGTGAGACGGATCTCGGTTCCCGTCGCGACGGATGCGATCGCTAATTGTCCGAAATTCAAATTGCCGGACACGCCGATCAGGTCAAAATCCGCATCAAAATCGGTGATCATATCCCGTCCCGAACCGATAATAAAGGTATCGCGACCATTTCCGCCGGTGAGGCTGTCGTTCCCATCATCACCGCTGAGAAAGTCGTCCCCATCTCCTCCGATTAGGGTATCCTGTTCTTGACCACCGTAGAGGGTATCTCCTCCCTCACCACCAATTAAAACATCATTTCCTAGGTTTCCAAATAACAAATCGTTCCCTTCTCCACCGCAGAGAGTATCCCCTTCTTTTCCGCCGAATAGGGTATCATTGCCATTTTCTCCTTGGATGCGATCGCCTTCCCGGTTTCCGAGTAACAAATCGTCTCCGTCACCACCGGCGATCGAGTCTTCGCCTTGACCGCCAAAAATGGTATCATTTCCTGGTTCTCCCCGCAGCAGGTCGGCTTCGCTATTTCCGAATATTAAATCATCGCCACTGCCGCCATCAATACTGTCATTTCCGACATCTCCCCAAATTACATCATTATCGTCGCCACCGAACAGGCGATCGTCATCTTTGCCGCCATATAAGGTATCCGTTCCGCCATCACCATTCAGGAAATCATTTCCCTGACTTCCGAATAAAATATCGCTTCCGAAACCTCCCTCTATATTGTCGCTTCCTGCCATTCCAAATAAGGTGTCATTTCCGCCAAATCCATTCAACGATTCCGCGATCGCACTCCCCATTTCCACATCATCCGTTTCGCTTCCCTCCACAGTTTCCTGAATAGAATTAACTAAACGACTTAAAGTAACATTTAAAGTCGGAAATGGTTGACAGTGATTTTCAGTATTATCGTCGGGTTCGGGTGTGGGAGTCGGTTCCGGTTCCGGAGTCGGTTCCGGAGTCGGTTCCGGCGTCGGTATCGGAGTTGGTGTGGGAGTTGGTGTGGGAGTCGGGGAAGGTTCCGGTGTCGGATTATCTTCAGAATTGATACTCGCAGATAGGGAAAAGTTGAACGGGTTTTCGTCGCTGTCGTTGGTGACAAACGAGATTTCACCTGTCG
>NZ_JAJENU010000596.1:0-24932 GCF_035615495.1 Lyngbya sp. CCY1209
AATTGATCGACTCAAAGCCCCCAGTATTGGGGGTTTGGGGGCCAGACAATTTTACAAATGGTTTCCGATTGCTATATTTGTCTATCTCGACATTCAATAAATCTGTCAATCCAATGGAGCGGTTGGCTAGAAATAGTCCGAGCCAACCCACTGCCACAGTTCTAGGGAGCATCAACCAAAGTGTTTCCGGACTGGGTTCCGATTTGAATGGTGTATCCGGCGGTGAAGTTGTTGGCCTGGGCCGTGGCGCGATCGCTATCTTCAAGCACATCCAAGGTGAAGCCCGCCGGGTCGCCAAGACCAACTATACCGACTTCACCCGCAGCACCGATCGCAAAAGCAGAGTTCTGCAAACCGTTGGCGTTGCTGCCGTCGTAGTTAAAAGAGTGGGCTGCAGCAAATTCCTTACCGACGGCGGCGGAGACGGCCACCCCCGTGACGGCGGTTCCGTTAACGGTGAAGGCGGCGGAACCGGCTACGCCCCCCTCGCCGGCCCGGGCGGCGGTGGAGATTCCGAAGGTGCTCAGGACGACGAGACTGGTAAGGGCGACTAAACGACGAATCATAATTGTTGAACTCCAAGAGTGAGTTTTTTCGGGTTCACTTATTAGACGTTTGGCGGGGGTGATGTGTGAATTTTTATTTCCCCGGGTAGATGCAATCCCTCTCCAGATCTGGTTTTGAGCCGATGAAGCCGGGGCGGTTTCAGGCCCGGATCTCAACTCCCCGCTTCCCGGTGGCCGTGGGAGAAGCCGAAACTCGCCCATTTGTTGCCGTTTTCCGGGGTTTACCGGCGGCGCCGGTTTCCGGTTCCAAACGGACGGCCCGCAGTTTTGCCGTCTTCCAGAACTCCCTCGCCAGACTGTCGCCGTCGCTTTGGTAGGCTTCCAGGCGATCGCGCAAAATGGCCCGGGCTTGGGAAATGCGCTTGCGGACGTTGACGGCGGACAGGTTGAGTTCGGCTGCGATCTCACTCGGAGATCGCTGTTTTTTGAGGTGGAGAATCAAGGTTTCCCGCAGCTTCGGCGGCAATTCTTCGATGGCGCGATTTAAAAATTCTTCGAGTTCCCAGCCGACACAAATCTGTTCCGGCGTGGGTTCCGGACTTGCCCATTCGGACGATGGGGCGATCGCCTCCACATCCTCAACTGCCACCGCGTGGCGATCGCGCTGTCTGAGGAGATCCGTACAGTGATTCCAGGTCAGTTGAACTAACCAACCCTTCCAATTCCGAATCGGTTCGGTTTGATTTTGCAGTTTTTCTTGGGCTTTCAGCAGTGCCGCACCGAGGGCATCTTCGGCTTCTATGGGGTTGCCCATTCGCTTCAGACAGCAACGGTAGAGATAGTTTTGATGCTCTTGAAATTGTTGCCAAAACTCTACAGTTAGTTGAGGTTTACTATTGTGTCTATCCAATTTCTTCACGCTTACTTGTGAGGGTTGACCATGCAATAAAGCGATGGAGATAGACACCCTGGTATGTGGAAATATTTCGCGCCTAAAATTCATTTTTGGCGCGGTTTGAAAACTTATGTTTGACAGCTAAATTCGTCTGAAAATGTCACTCGTTCTGCACCCAACAGAGAAAATATCACTCTTTTTTGACGAATTAATTTTGCCGTTTTTACAACTATAGCAATCGGAAACCATTTGTAAAATTGTCTGGCCCCCAAACCCCCAATACTGGGGGCTTTGACCGGATCGAATTTTCACGAATCATTTCACACTGCTATATATAGCAATGTGCAGCCATTTGTAAAATTGTCTGGCCCCCAAACCCCAAATACTGGGGGCTTTGAGCCGCTCAAATTTTCACGAATCATTTCACACTGCTATAGTCTGTTTTTCAGATGAATGTCTATCCGATTCGCGCAACTTTTTTGAGCGACTGTGGCGAGTAATTGTGGCAAAACGACGAATCATAATTGTTGGGCTCCAGGATAGTGTTTTCACGTTCAGGCGATGTGCGTGTCCATTGCGATCGCACTTAAAACTAGCCATATAACTCTATTTAAGGTCGGGATAAAGTCACTTTAAAGGGGATAGATGCTGTGGATTTCAACTCGATTTCCATTGGACGAAAGAGCCTTTTGACCAGGCGTGCGATCAATCTGGGATAACCGCGATCGCTTTATAATTTACTGACAATTTCACTGTAAATGATTCGACCCCAAAATTTATCAAATTTTGTCAGATCTTTTTTCAAATTTTGTCAGATCTTTTCTTGAATTAAAGTAAATATTTCTATTATAACTGATTGGAAGGGGTAAAGTCTTCGTGAAAATTACTTAATTTTCGGATGCCGAGGAAAAAATCTCCGTGAAAATACGGAGATCGACATCGGAGAATAGACCCCCCGACCTTGGGGACGAAAGCCCGAGCCCGACGCTCCCGGATCGACGGCCAGAACGGCCCGCTCCGGATCGCGGCTGTCCTCCCAAAAGGTTTCCGGCAGCAAGTCCAGGGCCGCAACAAGTTCGTCATTCATACAAATATAGATACCGCTCCAACCCGGCGGCTGGACTGAGATGTATTCGACGTTACTGCGGTGAACCGCGATCGCATGGATGGATGGGTTGACATGGCCAGCCCAAGATAGAGTGGGACGGTGGGGAGAGAGGGGGAAGGCGAAATGGGTTTCTCCGGCGGGGATAGTATAGCGATCGGCGAAGGTGTTTTAGGTGAAAAAATAGGCGATTTCCATGCCGGGAAAGGCAATTTCCCGGTGTTCGAGGCGAAACGCCCCCTCTCCGACTTGATACCCCTCGAACCAGGTCGGCAACAGTTGGATCGAGGCGTCGATGACGAAGGCTTTGCGGAGGTTGAATTCAGCCCGCATGGGACTGTCTAAATCGATGCGGTTGACCACGGTCGAAAGACTCCAATATTGTTCGGTTGAATTAGCCCGGTCGAGGGGGGCGATCGGGGCGGAAATTCGGAGGGTTAAAATTTCCGTATCCTCAACTTACCAGATATCCGATTGTGGAGGCAATAAAAAGGCGATACTCCCACCTATTGAAAGGAATCGCAAGGCTGCGATCGCAACTGTTGCGATCGGTGTTAAACTGGACGCAGCAGGAAAAGGAGGTTGGGGCAATGAGTCCGTTATTGGCGCAAGTGTTACGGGAAATTGAGCAACTGAACCCAGAGGAACAATTGCAGGTGATTAGCCATGCAACGGAGCTGGTCAAACGCCAGACTTCCACCCACGGAAAGCCCCGGCGCAAGTGGCTGGATATTGCTGGAAATGCTCCCTATTCACTGGTGGGAGAAGATGCTCAGGAGTGGGTGACGCGAACCAGGGGCGAATCACAACAACATCGCGATCGCCTGTTGGAGAGTAAACATGAAGATTAAGGAGGAATTATGAACGTTAAATTAGTGGAAGCGTTGGCGCGAATTGTCGGTTCTCTCACGCCGGAGGAGCGATCGCTGTTGGAGGAAAAGTTGCAAGCATCACCGGATACCGTGTCGGAGGAGAAGTCCCGTCCTTTTCACGAAACCGCCACCCCAGCAGAATGGGCTCAAGCCTTTCGGGAATGGGCTGAGAGTCATCCGCCGAATCAGCCCCATCTATCTGATGAAGCGATTAGCCGGGAAAGTATTTATGGGGAAAGGGGTTGATGGCGTTTTTGATCGACACCAATATTCTGTTGCGGAGTATTATTTCAAACGAACCCTACTGCTAAACTACTGCTAAACTAGACATAATGAAATCTAATAAAAAAGCGATCGCAAACCAAAACGGAGGAATTATGAACGTCAAATTAGTGGAAGCATTGGCTCAAATTGTCGGTTCTCTCACGCCGGAGGAGCGATCGCTCTTGGAGGAAAAGTTGCAAGCGTTACCGGATACCGTGTCGGAAGAAAAGCCCCGTCCTTTTCACGAAACCGCCACCCCGGCAGAACGAGCCAAAGCATTTCGGGAGTGGGCCGAAAGTCATCCGCCGAATCAGCCCCATCTATCTGATGAAGCGATTAGCCGAGAAAGTATTTATGGGGAAAGGGGTTGATGGCGTTTTTGATCGACACCAATATTCTGTTGCGGAGTGCGGACTCAAGCCATCCCATGTACACCGATGCGGTAAGGGCAACCAATATTCTACTCGAACAGGAAGAAGATGTTTGTATCATTCCACAAAATTTAATTGAGTTTTGGAATGTTTACACCCGCCCAACCCGTTCCAATGGATTGGGACATACGCCGTCAGAAGCCGCGATGGAAGTGAATCGGTTAAAAGAGATTTTTTCACTTTTACCCGATACGCCGACAATTTATTCCGAGTGGGAGCGGTTGGTGGCGACTTATGGGGTGAGGGGGGTTAACGTTCACGATGCCCGGTTGGTGGCGGCGATGATCGTGCATGGATTGGCTGATATTTTGACGTTTAATACCCGGGATTTTGCCCGATACGGTGAAGTGAGGGCGGTGCATCCGAGCGAGATGCGATCGCCTCCGGAATGACAAATCGAGTCACAATGCAAATAATAATTGCAGACAAAAGGGCGCGATCGCTTTTGAATAAATGGCAGTTTTTGCTATAATTGATAGCAAATCCATTTTCATGACTTATTTTGTATTTTCCAAATATCATGCAAGTTTCAATTGAAATTCCTGACGAAGTGGCGCGAAGATTGGGCGAAGAAGGGGGCGACCTCCAGCGCAAGTTGCTGGAGGTATTTATAGCTGATGCTTACCGCTGTGGGACAATCAGCACCGCAGAAGTTCGCCGTATCCTCCAGTTATCATCAAGACTGGAAACTCATGCCTTTTTAAAGCGGATGGGAGTCTATTTAAACTATGACGAGGAGGAACTGGAACGGGACATCGAGACTCTGGGAGAGTTGAAAATATGACGTGTGTTGTTTCAGATACTTCTCCAATTTGCTATCTGTTACTTATTGACAAAATTGATTTACTGCCACAGTTATACGGGACGGTGATAATTCCTCAAACAGTCCGTGATGAACTGGAGGCTGTCGGGTCGCCTATAATCGTCCAAGACTGGATCAAGCAACCTCCTGAATGGCTGGAAATTCGTGTCGTTGCTGTGGATTTGGATACGGCTTTGGAACCGCTCGATCCTGGGGAGCGAGAAGCAATTTTACTGGCAGAACAACTCAGGGCAGATTGGGTCATACTCGATGACAAAGCGGCTCGGCGGATAGCCTCGGCACGGGGTTTGAGAATTATTGGATTACTGGGCATTTTGAAGGATGCCGCCAGAGCGGGTTTAATCGACTTGGCAGCATCCTTTGAACAATTGAGAACCGCTGGTTTCTGGATCGCACCGAGTTTGCTGCAACGGCTTTTGGAAGAATAAGAGATGATTTTCTTTCTCTAGCCACGGTCTGCACTCGATCGCATTGGGGGACTCTCATCCCAAAAACGGTTATTACAAGTTGTTGCGATGCCAGCGTCTTTGACTCTGGGGCTAAAGCCCGACAACGGGGAAATGCAGTCGGTTAGTTGTTGCCGCGTGGTACACTCGAAGCTGGCCTCACACACAGCCGACGCCCAAGATTCAGTTATGACCACCCAACTCAGCGATTTAGAAACTCAAATAGAAGACGTCCGCCAAGAAGCCGAGGGTGCGATCGCCGCGTGCGAAACCCTCGAACAACTCGAACAGTTGCGGATCAACTACCTCGGCAAAAAGGGCAAACTCTCCAAAGTGCTCGGCGCGATGGGCAAACTCGACCCGGGCGATCGGCCCCGCATCGGCGCCCTGGCCAACGAAGTCAAACAAGCCCTGCAAGGGGACCTCGACGGCCGCCGCACCGCCTTGGAAGCCGCCCAACTCGAAGCCCAATTGCAGGCGGAAACCCTGGATGTTACCATGCCGGGAGTCTACCGCCCCCAAGGCCGGATTCACCCCCTCAACGCCGTCATCGATCGCGCCCTGGATATCTTCGTCGGCATGGGTTACACCGTCGCCACCGGGCCGGAGATGGAAAGCGACTACTACAATTTCGAGGCGTTGAATACGCCCCCCGACCACCCAGCCCGGGATATGCAGGACACCTTCTACCTCCCGGACGGCAACCTACTGCGGACCCACACCTCCTCCGTGCAAATCCGCTACATGGAACAGCACCAACCCCCCATCCGCATCGTCGCCCCCGGCCGCGTCTACCGCCGGGATACGGTGGACGCCACCCACGCGGCGGTTTTCCACCAACTCGAACTGTTGGCGGTGGGGGAAAACCTGCGCTTCACCGACCTGAAAGGGACGATCAAAGAATTTCTGCGGCAGATGTTCGGGGACCTGCCGATCCGCTTCCGGGCGAGTTATTTTCCGTTCACTGAACCTTCAGCCGAGGTGGATTTGGAGTGGCAGGGAAAATGGCTGGAGGTGCTCGGCTGCGGCATGGTCGATCCCAATGTCTTGAAAGCGGTGGGTTATGACCCGGAGAAATATACCGGATTTGCCGCCGGGTTCGGGGTAGAACGATTTGCAATGGTGTTGCACCAGTTGGATGACATCCGGCGGGTCTACGCCAGCGATCTCCGCTTTCTGCGACAATTTTAGATGGGGAGTCGGGAGTCGGGAGTCGGGAGTCGGTAATGGGTAATGGGTAATGGGAGATGGGAACCGGCAACCGTATAAGGTTGCCCCTACACCCTACACCCTACACCCTACACCCTACACCCGTTGCCCTACGCGCAGCGCCATAACAATTGTGTGGGTTTTTTGAGGAGTGGTGAAGGTGAAAATTTGGAATGTTGGGAAACGGGTCGCCTCCGGGTTGGCGGCGGTTTTTTTGACGGTGGCGGCGGGGGAACTGTCGTCAAATGCCCCCGTCAGTTGGTTCGGGTCCGATCGCGCGATCGCCCAAACCACGGCGGATCTCTGCCGTCGCGTCTCGGAACGCCGGGGGTTGGTGGTCCGTTCCCGACCCACTCCCAATTCCCCCGTGGTGGGGGGAGTTCCTTACGCCCAAGAAGTCACCCTCGTCCGCAACTACGAGGGCATTCGCGGCCCCGGCGGCCGCAGTTGGATCGAAATTACCTATCCGATGCGGGGGTTCGTCTCCAACGGCTATCCTGGCGGGTCGGGCAATTTGGCGGACTGTTCGGAGGATGTGACGGAGGACGACCGCCCGCCGGCCCGGAACCTTTGCCGCCAGATCGATCGCCGGGCGGCTCCCCGGGGCGTGGTGGTTCGGGCTGACCCGTCCCGATTTTCGGCCCGCCGGGGCGGCGTACCCTCCGGGGATCAGGTGCAACTGGCGGCGGACTATCGCCTGATTCGGGACCCCAACGGGGAAAATCGCGACTGGGTTCGCATCACCTCTCCGGTGGCGGGGTATATTTCTGCCAATACCCTGATCATGTGCCGGTATTGACGTTGATATCAGATCCGGTGATTGACAACTCCTTTCAAAAAGGCAAGAGGCAAGAGCTCATGTGGCAAGAGCTCATGTGGCAAGAGGCAATAGATAGGGTTTGGGCTCTGATATCAAGTCCGTTTGAATATTTACACAATCCTTCGAGAAAAGGCAATCGGCAAGAGCTCATGTGGCAAAAGTTTGAAGCTGGTGGCAGTCACCGATCGCGATCGCCGTCAAAATAAAGATACACCCAAAAATTAGAGATCAACTCTCTTCCGGCATTCAATTTGCAATCTTAGTTATTGCCGATCGAGCAGACGTAACCGATCATGTCGCTGGTGGCGGTACTGGTGGGCGAATAGACTTGGTCGTACCCGCTGGCATACCAGGTGTTAGAGTCGCAGTAGGCGATCGCGTAAATGGTTTCGTTGCCGATGCTGTAGATAAATCGCAACCCTTCGTTACCCCAGGAAATACTGTCGCGATCGACGTAAACTTCTTCTCCGGTGGAAGCCTGTCCCATAAAAACCCAGCTTTCGGCGAGGGCGGGCAGTCCGAGGGACGCGCCCGTCGCCACGGTCAGGCCGGCTAGGAACGATAAGTATTGACGTTTCATGATCGACTCAAAACCCAATTCGCTACTTTATTTTATAATAGCTGAAGCCGAAACTTGAATCCGTTATTAAAATATAGTAATTGTATCAAAACTCAATATTTTTATTTAGTTTTATGAATCAATCGTTGAAATTTTTTGACCCGGAATGGGAAAAGGAGACCCGCGCCGGACTGAAGGTCGGCGTCGGCAGTATTTGAAAAATGCGATTGTCCGTTTCTCAAGTGAATTCCTGCGGAGAACAAAAAGACCGAGTTGAAAAGGCCGCGATCGGGTTCTGAAGAGCCCGAAAAGGGGCGATCCGCAGTGGCCGCACCGATCCCCGGGGAAAATGTTTTCAAGCTAAGACCGCCGCGACTCGCTACACTTATTAAAGATGGCAGTGGGAGAATAACACGATGCGCGTCCGAGTTCCCATCAACTGAGCGATCGCGCCCCAAGCCGAACCCGTCCACGCTTCCCATCCTTCTCGACCCCATGCGATTAGACTCCCAACCCGACCCCAGCCTCACCTTGGCGGAGATCGTCCACCCATCGCCGCTGACGGTAGACCCCAATACATCGATCCTGCAGGTCATCGCCCTGATGAGCCAAGAATCTTCGGAGCTTTGGGAAGGCGACGCGGCGCCCCCCCGCAGTTGCGTCGTGGTGATCGAAGAACGGCGGGTCGTGGGGCTGTGGACCGAGCGCGACGTGGTGCGGCTCATCGGCGCCGGGGAAATGTCGGACACCCTGAGAGTTTCCGAAGTCATGACCCGATCCCCCGTCACGCTCCGAGTCGCGGACTACCGAGATATTTCCACCGTCCTGGAGCAATTTCAGGCCCACCACATCCGCCATCTTCCGGTCGTAGACGACTGGGAGCGACTCGTGGGACTCATCACCCAAACCCGCGTCCTGGAGAAACTCCGACCCCCCAAAACTCCAATTGTCAACTCGCCAGAAACCGCCACCCGCGCCCCAATTTCCGGGAACCCCACCCCCCTGCAGCAACAACTCCTGCAATTTAAAACCCAACTGCAAGCCACAAACCAACGACTGCAAGGAGAAATCGGCCAGCGCAACATCATCCGCCTCATCGAAGAAAAACTGCGATCGTCCGAACCCAACATCCGGGCTTTTTTTGAAGCCCTGACGGATATCATTTTAATCGTCAATATTCGCGTCAACTCCATTCAAGTCGCCCCCACCCACCCGGGTCGCTCCCGCCGTATTTCCGAGGCGGACACCCATCAAGATCCGTCGAAAATCATCTCCGAAACCCTGGAACGGTTTTCGCCCCCCGACCCCGACAACCCCTTCACTGCCAGGGTACGGGAAGCCCTCGAAACCGGCCCCGTCCTCAACTTTGAATATTCCCTGGCCGTCGGCGGCGAAACCCTGTGGTTCTCCGCCAACATCACCCCCCTTTCCGAGGAGTCCGTGGCCTGGGTCGCCCGGGACATCACCCCCTACAAACAGGCCGAAGAAGCGCTGCAAAACCTGACCTCGGAATTGGAGCAACGGGTGAGGGAGCGCACCCGGGAACTGCAAGCCACCAACCAAATCCTCACCCGCACCTTAGCCGAACAGAAGCAAGCCGACCTCGAACTACAAAAAGCCCACCGGCAACTCCGCTCCCACGTCGATAACTCTCCCCTAGCCGTGATCGAATGGGATCGAGAGTTTCGGGTTCAATACTGGTCGGGCCGGGCCGAGCAAATGTTCGGCTGGACGGCCCGGGAAGTGGTGGGGCGTCACTGGGGGGACTGGCCGATGGTGTTCGAGGAAGACCTCGAACAGGTGAGAATCGTTGCCGAAGCCTTGGTGAGTGGCCGGGAGACCTACAATATCTGCACCAACCGCAACTATACCAAGGATGGCGATGTCCTCCACTGCGAGTGGTACAACTCGGTGCTGTGCGACGAGTCCGATCGCGTGGTGTCGATCCTCTCCCTGATTCAAGACGTGACGGGGCGGCAGGCCGCAGAAACCGAACTCCGCGATCGCGTCACCCAGCAGGACACCGTGGCCCACCTCAGCCAGCAGGCCCTCGCCGACCCGGACTTGGACGCCCTGTTCGAGGAAACCGCGCGATCGCTGGCCTCGATTTTGAAGGTGAAATTCGCCCAAATCGTGGAACTGCTCCCGGAGCGGAATCAATTCGTCATGCGGGCCGGGGTCGGCTGGGAAACCGAGACACTCAGCTCGACCGTCGCGATCGCCCCCGACCGCACCTCCCTAGCCGGATACACCCTCCTCGAAGGGGAGCCGATCCTCGTCGCCGACCTGGAAACAGACCCCCGATTTACCAAAGAAACCTTCCTGCGCCGACACGGCATCGCCAGCAGCATCAGCGTCCCCATCCCCGGAAAACCCAAACCCTTCGGGGTGTTGAGCGCCCACGCCGGGGAAGCGCAAGCCTTCGACCGGGAAGACCTCAACTTCCTGCAGGCGATCGCCAACCTGATCGCCACGGCGATCGAACGCCAGCAGGTGCAGCAGGTCTTGAAAAATCTCGCCCTGGGGGTTTCCACCCGCACCAGCGAAGCCTTTTTTCAATCCCTGGTGCAATCCCTGGCCAAAACCCTGCAGATGGAATGTGCCTTCATCAGCGAGTGGGTTTCCGAACCCGACCGGATGCGGACGATCGCCCTGTGGGCCGACGGCGCGATCGCCCCCAACCTCGAATACGAACTGGAACGGACACAGTGCTGGGAAATCCTCGTCAACCATCAGGGCGGTTCGGGAACCACCCCGACCGTCTATTCAGAAGGGTTGCGAGAGGATTTTCCCCTCAACTCCCTGATGCGTCAAATGCGGGGGTCGAGCTTCCTCGGGTTGCCCCTGACGGACTCCCAAAATCGCCTGTTGGGGGTGGTGGCGGTTTTAGGGTGCCGCCCCGCCTCCAATTTGCAGTTCATGGAAGAAATCCTGCAAATTTTTGCCGTCCGGGCCGCCTCCGAACTGGAACGCCGCCAGGCGGAAGTGGAACTGCGGGAGAGCGAACGGCAGTTTCGCCAACTTGCGGAGAGCATCCGCGAGGTGTTTTTTATCTGTCCGGTCCAGGGGGGGGAGTGGACCTACATCAGCCCCGCCTTCGAGTCGATCTGGGGCATCTCCCGGGAAGAAATTTATCGAAATCCCGATTTGTGGTTCGAGAGCATCCACCCCGAAGAGCGGGAGTTCATCCGGGAGTTATTTAAAAATCACGCGATCGCCGAACCGTTCAACCAAGAGTACCGCATCGTCCGGCCCGACGGCACCGAACGCTGGATCTGGACCCGCAGCTTTCCGGTCTTCGACGGGGCGGGACTCGTCGATCGCACCGTCGGCCTGGCCGAAGACATCACCGACCGCCGCCAGGTGGAAGATGCCCTGCGGGAAAGCGAGGCCCGCTACGCCACCCTGACGGACATCTCCCCCGTCGGCATTTTCCGCACCGATGCCCGGGGGGAGTGCGTGTACATCAACGAACACGGCTGCGATTTGCTGGGACTGCCGGCTGTAGATATTCTGGGACGGGGTTGGATACAAGCCATCCACCCGGAGGACCGCGACGGTGTGATCGGGGAGTGGATGGAGACTCTGGCGGATTACCGGCCCTTCCAGTCGGAATATCGGTTCCGACATCCCGACGGCCGCGAGGTCTGGGTCTTCGCCCGGGCGGTTCCGGACCGGGACGATTTCGATGAGGTGGTCGGATTTGTCGGCACCCTGACGGATATCAGCGAACGCAAGGCGGCTGAACAGTCCCTGCAGCAGCTCAATCAACGGCTGGAAATGCTGGTGGAACAGCGGACGGCTCAACTGCAGGACATGAACAAACAGTTGCGGGGGGAAATTGCCGATCGCCAGAAGATCCAGGGGCAAATCGCTGCTAAAGCCTACCAGCAGGCGATCGTCGCCGAATTGGGGCAAAAGGCTCTCTCCGGTATCGACCTCTACACCCTGATCGAGGAGGTGGTGGTACAGGTGAGCCGGTGTTTAAATGTGGACTATTGCAAATTGCTCGAAATTCGGACTCCGGAACCCGATCGGCTCACGGTGGCGATCGCGGGCCAGAACCTCTATTCGTTTATCTTGCCGAATTCCTCCCAAACCGAGCCGATGTCGCACGATGGCGGATTGTCTCCCCGGGAGGGCGGCGGCGGCTCTACCCAAATTCACCGCTACCCTTACCTGAGCGGCGTCAGCATTCCCATCGATGGCCGAAATTCCCGCTACGGGATTTTGGGGGTCTACGCCAACGAGGAGCGGATCTTCACCCAGGAGGACGTCCATTTCTTGCAGAGTGCGGCCAACGTCCTCGCCACCGCCATCGAGCGGAAACAGGCCGAAAGTCAACTCATGGACTCCCTCAAGGAAAAGGAAATTTTGCTCAAGGAAATCCACCACCGGGTCAAAAATAACCTGCTCGTCGTCTCGAATTTGCTGGAGTTCCAGTCCGACTACACCGACAATCCCGAGGTGACGCGACTGTTGGAGGACAGCCAGCAGCGGATTCAGTCGATGGCCCTGATTCACGAAAAGCTCTACCAGTCCACCGGCCTCGACCGGATCAATTTTGGCGACTACCTCCAGGATTTGGCCGACCAACTGTTCGACTCCTACAGCATGGAAAATCACGCGGTGGAGTTGGAGTTGGATATCGACCCGGTGGAACTGAATTTGGAGACGGCTAACCCCTGCAGCCTCATCGTCAACGAGTTGATCTCGAATGCCCTCAAACACGCCTTCGCCGACGGGCGCCCCGGCAAATTGTCCCTGGAACTCCACGGGGACGGGCACGGGAGTATCACCCTGATCGTGCGGGATAATGGGGTCGGCCTCCCGGAAGGTCTCGACATCCGCAATGTCGAATCCTTGGGGATGGAATTGATCTGGACTCTGACTGATCAGATCGAAGGGACCTTGGAACTGTTGGAGGTGAGGGAGGGAACCGCATTTAAGCTGACGTTCTCGGAGTTGCGCTACCGGCAGCGGTATTGAGCGGTCGCGGATCGGGACCTATAATACAATCAGAGGGTGGGTTCCGAACGGCTATCCCAATTGAGAGGGAGATCCTCCGCTTGAAGATGGCTTCGCCACCGTTTGGGGGGGGAAATATTCGACACAAATCATGTCGGATATCTCATTTTATATCAGATCCGGTTCATTGCCCAGACATTTTAAAATATCCAGGAAATGTATCTTAATTCTAGAGGTAAAAATCGAGATCTATCACCCAACTGCGGGGCTTCCGGTGGCGGTTTAGAACCGCCCGGATTTCGAGAATTATGGCGATCGATTGCCGATTTTTCGGGCTCGGCAGTGGCGGTGGAACCGTCAATTTTTCGACCCCGGCGAATTTCATGCCCGATAGCTGTCCGAACGGCTTCACCACCGCAGAACAAGTCGCGATGGATGGGCTTCGTGGATCGCAACTCATTCACAATTAGGAGGGTCTGGTCAAATGAGTGAAATTTCAATCTTGATTGTAGAGGACGAGTTGCTGATTGCCAAAGGCTTGGCCCGCAAACTCAAAAAGTTGGGATACGGTGTCGCCGATATCGTCTCGTCCGGCGACAAAGCCCTGGAGGCGGTCGAGGCAAACAAGCCGGATTTAGTGTTGATGGATATCGTGATTAAGGGCGATATGGATGGCATCGAAACGGCGACAAAAATTCATGAAAAATACGGTACGCCGGTGATTTATGTGACCGCTTACGCCGACGACAGCACCCTGGAACGGGCGGAGTTTACGGGGTCTTATGGATATATTTTAAAGCCCTTTAAAGACCGGGAGGTTCACGCCACTATCCGCATGGCGATGCGAAAATATCAAGAGCAGATGAAAGTTAAACAATCCCTAGATTTGGCGGAGGCATCGCGGGAGGAAAAGTCCCGCCTGTTATCTATCGCCTCCCACGATTTGCGGACTCCCCTCACCTCCATTCAGATGTCCGCCGATCTCTTGGAAACCCACGAATCCAAGCTCACCTACGAGAAAAAGCTGAAACATTTCCAGCGGATTCAGGCGGCGGTCAAAAACATGAACGAACTCCTCGAAGATGTTTTGACTTTGAGTCGGTCAGAATCCGGTAAATTGAATTTTAACCCGGTTCCCCTGAATGCGATCGAATTTTGTGAAAAATTGATCGAAGAGTTTCGGGTTCAGCTTGACGGAAAGCACGACCTGGAATTTAAAAGTTGGGGGGCGACTGATGGGCCGGTCGTCCTCGATGCAAAGTTGCTCCGCCACGCTTTTGAGAATTTATTATCCAACGCTATCAAATATTCTCCGGATGGGGGGACGATCAATTTTTATGTCATCCGTAAAGCAGACCGGATTATTTTTCGGATCAAAGACTGTGGCATCGGTTTTCCGCCGGAATATAAAGATAAACTGTTCCAAGCATTTGAACGGGCGTCCAATGTGGGACAAATCAAAGGGACTGGATTGGGGTTGTCCATCGTCAAGCAGGTGGTGGACTTACATCGGGGTGAGATTGCCGTGGAAAGTGAATTGGGAAAGGGGACGACGTTTACCGTCACCTTGCCCCTGACATCGGAGGGCTGAATAATTTTAAGGAATCTTCAATTTTGGGGCATTGTCGGGCGATCGCGATGTGAGATAATGGTTGTCAATGATCCGAGTATTTCCGGTTGTAGCCACCCCGTATGATATCAATTCGAGAAGCTATATGACTAAAGTGTTGGTAATTGAAGATGAAGAGGCGATTCGTGAGAATTTAGTTGAGTTGCTCGAAGTTGAAGACTTTGACGTGCTCGAAGCGGAGAACGGAAGGGTCGGGGTGGAACAGGCTAAGAAACACCTGCCCGACCTGATTTTGTGCGACGTGATGATGCCGAAGTTGGACGGCTTCGGGGTGTTGAAGGAATTGCGATCGCAACTGGACACAGCCACCATCCCGTTTATCTTTCTGACCGCCAAAGCCGACCGCCACGACCTGCGAGAAGGGATGGATCTCGGTGCGGACGACTACCTGACCAAACCTTGTTCGATGGAGGAACTGTTGCGGGCGATCGCTACTCGCCTTGAAAAACAGTCCTTCGTCAAACAACAGTCCCGACGGCAGATCGAGGAATTGCGGCAAAACATCACCCACTCCCTCCCCCACGAACTGCGGACCCCCCTCAACGGCATCATCGGCAACACGGAACTGCTGCTCTCGGACCTGGACCTGTTCGACCCCCCCGAGATCCGAGAAGTCCTCGAAGACATCCGCACCGCCGGCCGTCGCCTGCACCGGCTGATCGTGAATTTTCTGCTGTACGCGGATTTGGAAATTATCGGCCTCAACGCCGATCGCGTGCGGTTGCTCAGAAGCCTCCGGGTCAAAGATGCCAAAGCCGCGATCGTCACCGCCGCCACCCGACAGGCGAAACTCTCGGAACGGGAGTCGGATCTCGACCTCGACCTCGAAGACGCCGCAGTGCAGATGGCCGCCAACCAACTGGAAAAACTGGTGGAAGAGTTCATCGACAACGCCTGCAAATTTTCCGAACCCGGCACC
Source organism: Lyngbya sp. CCY1209 (assembly GCF_035615495.1). Taxonomy (GTDB): domain Bacteria; phylum Cyanobacteriota; class Cyanobacteriia; order Cyanobacteriales; family Microcoleaceae; genus Limnospira. Next base: position 15,448 of record NZ_JAJENU010000596.1, read on the forward strand.
CCCATCGAAGTCCGGGGCTCCATCGGCGAGGGTTGTTTTCTGCTGCGGGTGGGCGATCGCGGTCGGGGGATGACCCCGGAACAGATCGAGGGCATCGGCGCCCATATGCAATTCGAGCGCAAACTCTATGAACAGCAGGGGTCCGGACTCGGACTCAGCATCGCCAAGCGGATCGTCGAGTTGCACGGCGGCGAGTTGGCCATCGAGAGTCAACTCGACGAAGGAACCACCGTTTGGGCGAAACTCCCCCTGGCGACATCCGACGATTCGCAATAGAGGGCGGAGGGGCGACCGGAGGCGACCGGAGGAAAATCCTATCTGTGTTCTTCCTCCGCTCCCTCCGCTTCCCCCGCTCCCTCGGCTCCCTTTCTCTTACCCATCGTCCACCAGAGCGGCGGCGTGGTGGCGGATGTGATCTTCGATGAAGGTGGCGATGAAAAAGTAGCTGTGGTCGTACCCGGGCTGCATCCGCAGGGTGAGCACCTGTCCGACTTCCGAACAGGCGCGCTCGAAGACTTCCGGCAGCAATTGCTTTTGAGCCAGGAACGGATCGGCGGTCCCCACGTCGATGAGGATGGGGCGGTTGAAGTCTCCCCGCAAAACCAGTTCGCTGGCATCGTAGTCCCGCCACCGATCGCGATCGCTCCCCAAATAGTAGGTGAAAGCCTTTTGACCCCAGGGGCAGCGCGTCGGGGCGGTAACGGGGGCAAATGCCGAAACCGATAAATATTGTTGGGGATTCCGCAGGGCGCAAACCAGGGCGCCGTGGCCGCCCATCGAGTGGCCGAAAATGCTCTGGCGGTCGCCCCGGGCCGGAAAATGGGCCGCGATCGCCTCGGGTAGCTCCCGGGTGACGTAACTGTACATCTGATAGTGGCGGTTCCAGGGTTCCCGGACGGCATCGACGTAAAACCCCGCCCCGGTTCCCAAATCCCAGTCCTCCTCTTCTCCCGGCGTGTCGGTGTTGCGGGGGCTGGTGTCGGGGGCGACGAGCATCAACCCGTATTTCGCGGCCCAACGCTCGGCGCCGGCCTTGACCATGAAATTTTCCTCGGTACACGTCAGGCCCGAGAGGTAGTACAGAACCGGGACGGACTGGATTCGCGCCTGGGGGGGCTGGTAGACGGAAAACCGCATCCGGCTGTTGCAGGTGGAGGAGACGTGGCTGTAAAAGCCGACGGTACCCCCGAAACAAACACTTTCACTAATTGTATTTAAGGAAGACATGGGTTTGTGGACACACCAAACGGCGTCCGCGAAGCGTCTGGGCAGGAAATCGCGAACCGAGCTTAATTGTAGCCGATGGGGGGATCGGGGGGAGAGAAACTCAAAATGCTTTTAGGATTGCCGAGTCGTTTTTTGCTCCGTAACCGACCTGTGATCGCCTGTAGTCAATGTTGGGTCTGTGTACCATTTTTGTCAAAATGATTGCCAATACCAAAGCCGCGATGGAGGCGGTCGGCCTCCCCGATTTTAACCGCCAGGAACTGTTGGAAATTGCCCTCAATCACCCCGACGCGATCGCGGAACAATCGGATTTGACCGCTTCCGAGAAGCAACTGCGATCGCTCGAACATATCGGACTCGCCCGCGTCGGATCGCTGGTGTTGACTGCGGTGGTCGCCAATTACCTCTACAGTCGATTCCCCGACCTGCAACCCGAAACCCTGACGGTGATCAAAAGCGACCTGATCGACAATGCCACGCGATCGGCCTTCGCCGAGGACATGGGCTTGCCGCACCTCGCCCATCTGGGAACCGAATCGGTTTGGAAACACGAAATCGCCCGGGCCGGGATGTTTGCGGAGTTGTTCGATGCGATCGTCGGGGCGGTGTATCTGGAGTGCGATCGCGATATCGCCGTCACCCAAAGCTGGCTGGTCGAACATTTCCTCGCTCCCGCCGTCGATACGCTCCTGATGGAGGTTCTCGTTGAAGAATTGATCATTGATAATTGATCATTGATAATTATCGCACGACAACCCCGAAACTTTTCAATGACGGGCGATCGACCGCAAACTGATGGCTGAAATCTGAGAGCCGATCGCGCGCTTACCATTTTCCCCCGACGCTCGAAAATCGCTTTTGTGCCGCCACGAAAATGGAGGTGCAAACTTTGCACCTCCATTTCAATTCAACCAGTATTTTCGGCCCTAGCAAACCATCTGTCGGGCTTCCTGTTCGAGCAACCGCAACAATTTCATGTCGCCCCGTTCCCGGGCGGCTTGCTGGCGCCGTTCGAGGATGCGGTAGAGGTTGGCGCAGTGGACTTTGGCCACTTCCTCTTCCGCGATCGCGCAGGTTTGCCCGCTCGCCGTGGGCGGCGCTTCCGGTTTGGCGTCCGTCATCGCCACCGCCACCGCCATGCTCGTGCGATCTCTGGGTTCGCCCGTGCAGTAGGGGACGCCGCGATACTTGAGATGGGCGTGGGATTGGGGGACCCGAATGTGGCGGGGATACTGGAAGTGAAAATCTTGTCCCCGATATTTCCCGGACAGTTCGGATTCGACCAAATCGGTGGGGTTGAATTCTTGATTGTAATTGGCACCTCGGTAGGTGAGTTTCATATCGGCTGCTCCTAAAGCGGAATGGTTTTTAAGCTCTGTCTTTTATTCTGTATCTATTGTTACATTTTTTTCTGCTAATCCCCACTTTTTCATAAAAATTTACATAAAAAAGCCCGGGTTAACGGGTTGATCAGAACCTCAAGGTTTTTCAATCTATCGAAAGATATATAGCGCCACACGTTTTTTAATAGAGAATAGGGAATGGGGAATAGGGAATGGGAATAGGGAAACGGTCATTTTTCATTTTCCCCACCCCCGACTCCCGAAGACTGAAGACCGAAGACCGCGCGCCGCGCTATAATGATCAATTCAATTCAATTCCCGACTCCCCACTCCCGACTCCCCACTCCCTATACAAAAGCCGGACGCATCCACAGGCGATTGTCCGCCGTGGCGGCGAACAACTTCTCCTCCCAAGCCGCCATCGCCACCACATCGTTGGCGTGGCCGATCGCCTCCCAGGTGAGATCCTCCAGGTTGGCTTCCCGCACCCACAACTTATTGTCCGAGGTGGCGGCGTAGAGTTTTCCATCCGCGGCGGCCAGTCCCACCACGCCGTTGGCGCGGCCGATCGCCTGCCAGTCGAGATCCTCGAGGTTGGCATCCCGCACCCACAGCTTATTGTCCGAGGTGACGGCGTAGAGTTTTCCGTCCCAAGCCGTCATCGCCGCCACAGTGTTGGCGCGGCCGATTTTGTCCCACTTGGCGTCCTCCGCCACCGGTTCGCGCACCCACAACCGGCCGTCCTTAGTGGCGGCAAACAATTTCTTCTCGGAAGCGGCCATCCCCACCACGTCGTTGGCGTGGCCGATCGCCTGCCAGTGGACGTCCCCCGGAACCGCCACCCGAATCCACAACTTGTCCTCCCGGGTCGCCGCGTACAGGGCGCCCTCCCAGGCCGTCATCGCCACCACATAATTCGCGTGGCCGATATGTTCCCAGTTGATATCCGCGTAATTGATACTCATGGATTTGATACACTCCTTTGCGATCGCAAAATCTTCCAGATCGATCCGCACCGGAAGCCGCCCACTCCGGACAAACCGGGGGCGGGAAACCGGTTTTCCCATTTTCAAGTCTGAAGAAAAACCCCGCCCCGGAACGAAATCGTCGGGCGGGATTGTGTTAGAGACCAGTTGACCGGGCGTTTATGACATGGCTTGGATAATAAAGTCGAAGTAGGGGGCCGCTTCCCGAGCGTCTTCGTCGTCGAGGAGGCCCAGAGAAGCCTCTTTGAGACAGCGAATCGCCTCCACCATTCCCGGCATGGGGACGCCGAGAGAGTTGTACATCTCTTTGACGCCGATCAGGCCGATGCTTTCGATGGGATCTTTGTCCCCCGAGAGGATGCCGTAGGTGATCAGGCGCAGATACCAGCCGTAATCCCGCAGGCACAGCGATCGCTCCCGCTGTCCGGCGGCGTTACCGCCGGGGGCGATAAAGTCGGGACGCTTTTTCCACAGTTGGCTGCTGGCGCGATCGACAATCTTTTTTTCGTTTTCGGTCAGGGTATTGACGATCCGAACCCGCTGTTCGCCGGTTTGCAAGAACTCGCTAATGCTTTTGAGTTCGCCGGTGCTGGGATAGCGGAGTTCGTCGTCCGCTTTGAGAATAACTTGGCTTACTACGGTCATCAGTTTTGAAAGAGATCAAGATAACATTAAGTAGTTTAGCGATTCGGTGCCACACAAACCAAGGGTCAAAACGCTTAATGCTCCGAATGGGGGGGCGTGAGAGCCGGGGACGGGCGAAAAATGAGGCATTCGCGTCCCCAACATAACAGTCATCATTTGTAACATTTTATGAGTGCTTGGAAACAAGGTCAACAGATCGAAGTCCCCATCACCGACCTGGCGGAAGGGGGAAACGGGGTGGGGCGGTATGGCGATCACGTCGTCTTCGTCCCGGATACGGTCCCAGGCGATCGCGCTTCGGTGCGGCTGGTGCGGGTGAAATCCAAATACGCCGAGGGCAAACTCCTCGAACTTCTGGAAGCCTCCTCTTCCCGCGTCCGTCCCGCCTGCATCGTGGCTGACAAGTGCGGGGGGTGTCAGTGGCAGCAGATCGAGTATGACCGCCAATTGGCAGCGAAACGGCAGTTGGTTCTCAGTGCCTTGGAACGGGTGGGGGGTTTTTCCGATCCCCCCGTCGGCGAAGTTCTGCCCTCCCCGTCCCCCTTCGGCTACCGCAACAAAGTCACCTATCCCCTGCGGCTCTCCCCGACGGGCCAGGTGCGGGCGGGATATTATCAAAAGGGTTCCCACCGCCTCATCAACCTCAACCAATGTCCGGTGCAGGACGAGCGTTTGAATCCCCTGCTGGCGAATATTAAACAGGACATCCAAAATCGCGGCTGGCTGGTGTACGACGAACGGCAACACCGGGGCACCGTGCGGCACCTGTCGTTTCGGATCGGACGCCGGACGGGGGAAATGCTGCTGACGCTGATTGCCGCGGACGAGAACCTGCCGGGACTGGCGGAACAGGCCCAGATGTGGATGGAGGAGTATCCGCAACTGGTGGGGGTGTGTGTGAACGTGAACCGCGATCGCACCAACGCGATTTTCGGCCAGAAAACCCGCGGCGTGGCCGGAAAACCCTATCTCAAAGAATTGTTCGGGGGCCTGCAATTCCGCCTCGGGCCGGATACGTTTTTTCAGGTCAATACGGAAGCCGCCGAAACCCTACTGTCGGCGATTTCGGAGGAATTGGATTTGCAGGGGGATGAAACCCTGGTGGATGCCTACTGTGGCATCGGCACGTTTACCCTGCCGCTGGCGAAACAGTTGCGGTCCCAAACGGGAGAAAATGATATCCGGGCGATCGGGTTGGAGTTTCAACAGACGGCGGTGGAACAGGCCCGGTTCAATGCCGATTTGAACGATATCAACCACGTCTCATTTCGGGCAGGGACGGTGCAGAAATTGCTCCCCAAATTGGAACTGAAACCCGATGTGGTGTTGCTTGATCCGCCCCGGAAGGGATGCGATCGCGCCACCGTGGAAACCCTGCGTTCAATTCGACCCCAACGCATCGTTTATATCAGTTGCCGCCCGGTCACGTTTTCGCGGGATCTCAAACTGCTCTGCGAGGGGGGGATTTACCGAATCACGCGGGTACAGCCCGCCGATTTTTTTCCCCAAACGTCCCACGTCGAATGTGCGGCGTTTCTGAGTCTTTGCGAGGATCAATAGGAGATTTTTCGATGTCTGTTGCCACTCAAAAAATCACGTTTGAGGACTATTTGAAATATGACGACGGAACGGATACCCGCTACGAACTCGTCGATGGGGAACTGTTGCCGATGAGTTTGGGAACTGGAAAACATGGTGCGATCATTCGCTTTTTATCCCTTCAGTTTGAGAGTGCCGTATCGGCATCGGGACAGCCTTGGGTGGTGCTGCCCGGTTTGGTGGGGATTCGCTCTCCACGGGGGCGGCGGTGGGATACGTCCCGCATTCCTGATGTCACCGTTTTGTCTCAGGAACAGTGGGAGGAAATGAGCGATCGCGAAGCCGTCATCGATTTCAACGAACCCCCGCCTTTCCTGGTGGTTGAAGTTGTGAGTTCTTCGACCAAAATTGACGATTATCGTTCCAAGCGTTCGGAATACGGAGTCCTGGATATCCCGGAATATTGGATCGTCGATCCGTTGGAAGAGAAAGTAACAATTTGTACCTTGGATCATCAATTGTACGATCTGAGTGAATTTCGGGAGAGCGATCGCGTCGAGTCCCCGACATTTCCCGATCTGGAATTGACAGCGACTCAGATTTTGGCGGCGAAATTATAGCAGTTGTCGATCTGCTGTGATACGGTTCGATCCCCCATTATCCCCCTTGATCTCCCCCCTTACAAAGGGGGGGTAGGGGGGGATGGGGACTTTGAGTCGGCTGGCAGACCTCTTCGATCCCCCTAAATCCCCCTTGAAAAGGGGGACTTTGAGTCGGCTGGCAGACCTCTTCGATCCCCCTAAATTCCCCTTAAAAAGGGGACTTTGAGTCAATCTTCGTACCTCATTGACTTGAAAATTTCCGGAATCGGATTGGATGTCAGAACTCATTCAACAGCAAACTGCCGCCCCACTTTTCCGATCGCGATCGCACCGTGTCGAACCGCCAATATTGCCGGTACTCGCCCAAAAAGTTTTGTCCGATAATTCCATCGACTTCCAGCAGATCTAAAACCGACGGCGAGGATAAAATTACCGCTTCCACATTGTTCAATTTTCGCGGACCGAGACGCACCGTGGAGAGAGTCGATCGCGTCGCCATTTCCAACCCGCAAAACCCCAAAACTTGCACGTCCGAACGGGAGGCGGGGTCGATGGGAATGCGGTTCGCCAACTCTTCGGAAATAAAAATGGTTTCCGCCCCGGTATCCAACATGAACGAAAACGAACCCTGATCCGCGATCGCCACGGACGCCACCATCACCCCCAACCGATTTCGCAGCGGTATCGCCTCGGACGATAATTCCGGGGGCAATTCGGAAGGGGGAAGCAATCGCAATTCCCGATTTTTGGAATCGATTTCCACGTCGAATTCCCCCAAAACATCCATTCCCAAAACCCCCGACAAGTCGTCGGGAATCACCGCCGCCTCAAATTCCAACCCCTGCAATTCCGTTATTTCCACCTCCCCCAATTCCATCGGCGGGAGGCGGTGGAGGGTGGCGTTCATTTCCGGACACTCATCCCCCGCCACCGCAGAATTGACGCGATCGCCCGGTATCGCCTCCCCCACCAGTCCCAATTCCTCCACCAGAGGTGTCGCCACCATCGTCGTCGAGGCGCCCGTATCCAACAAAAACGGCCCCCTCGTTTCCCCCACTTTCACATCGACGGCGAACACCCGCCCCCCCGCCAGCGGCGACAGCGGAACTGTGGTTTTTCCCCTTGTTTCGGGGTAGGGAAGGTTCAACCCCTGCAACTGCACGATCGCGCCCAAAGCGGCGGCGCCGAGGGAGAAAATACCGAGTATTGGGATGAAATAATGATGAAGGCGCATTGTTAATTGGGGTGTGGGGTGTGCTCGGTGGGGTGTGGGGTTAAATGATAATTCTTGATCCGGTGGGGACGGCAGCCTTTCTAGTGGGGACGGCAGCCTTTCTAGTGGGGGCGGCAGCCTTTCTAGTGGGGGCGACAGCCTTTCTAGTGGGGACGGCAGCCTTTCTAGTGGGGACGGCAGCCTTTCTAGTGGGGACGGCAGCCTTTCTAGTGGGGACGGCAGGCGCGGAGGCCTGCCCCTACGATCGCTCTCAATTATTATTGATTATTATCCGTGGGGGCCACATGATAGGGTTGCCCCAGACTCCCCCCAGATTCCCCCCAGATTCCCCCCAGATTCCGCCTCAACTTTCGTACAATTCTTGATAGCAGCGGTCCGACATCTCGAAATTGGCGGTGACGTTCTGCACGTCGTCCAAATCGTCCAAAGCGTTCATCAACTTCATCAGCGATCGCGCCTTTTCTGAGTCGTCAATTTCGATGGTATTGCCGGGAATCCAACGCTGTTCAGCCTCCACCACCCGGAAGCCGCGATCGCCCAAAACTTGGTTGAGGTGCTCCAAATTTTCCACCGCCGTAAACACTTCCGCCCCGTCCGTATCGTTGACGGGGGTCAACTCGTAAGACTCCGCCTCCCCCTCCACCGAGGCTTCCAGCAACTTCTCCTCGTCCAGGGGTCCTTCCAACGTCACCACCCCTTTCTGTTCAAACATCCAACTCACGCAACCCGTCTCCCCCAGGTTGCCGCCGTTTTTGCTGAACGCCGCCCGCAGGTCCGCCGCCGTCCGGTTGCGGTTGTCCGTCAGTCCCTCGATCAGCACCGCCACGCCGCCGACACCGTAACCCTCGTAGCGGATCGACTCCAGCGGTGCCCCGTCCGAAAAGGTCCCCGAACCCTTGGCGATCGCCCGTTCGATGTTGTCGTTGGGGATACCCGCCGCCTTCGCCTTGTCGATCGCAGTCCGCAACTGGAAGTTACCCGCCGGATCGGCGCCCTGGCGGGCCGCGACGATGATCTCCCGAGAAATTTTGGTAAAAACCTTGCCCTTGACGGCATCAACCCGAGCTTTCTGGCGCTTGATATTCGCCCACTTACTATGTCCGGCCATACCCACAGATCGTGACAGCAACTCTCTATTTTAGCCGTCCGCGATCGAGTTGGGCTTCCGTCTCAGTTGAAGCGGACGACTTCCTCCGTTTCGTCGAGGTGGGAGGTGTCGCCGTTGAGTTCCATCACCCACTCCCCCGACTCCTTCACCAACTTCACCAGACAGCACAGGCTGGCGTGGACGTCCGTTTCCCGCAGGGTGGGGATCAGCCCCATCGCCGTCCCCAACACCGAGGCCCCGTGGCCGACGAACAGCAAGTTATCCTCGGGATAGGCTTTCACCAGACGTTTAGCCGTCTCCCCCGTCCGCTTCAGGCAGGCGGGCCAGGTTTCGGGATAGTAGGCCTTTCCCCCCGTGTAGGTGGGGTCAATGCGGGGAAATTTGGCACTCAGGTGCTCGACGGAGAGGGTTTCCGGCATTTCCGACATCCATTCGGGGTTCAGCCACTCCGCCAGACCCCAGTCCAATTGCAGCGGCAGATCGAGCACTTCCGCCACCGCGTCGGCGGTTTCGACGGTCCGCAGGAAGGGCGAGGCGAAAATGTGGGTGATGTTCTCTCCGGCGAGGCGATCGGCCAGTTGTCGGGCCTGCACTCGGCCGTCCGGGGACAGGTGGGGATCGTAGCGCCGTTCTGCGGTGTTGAACCACTCGGGATTCACGAAGTCAATTCGGTTTCCGTGTCGGGCGATCCATACGGTTTGAGTCATGGCGCGGCAGGAAAGTAAAATTAGGGGTCGAGAGAGATGTTACCATCTCCCCCTCCCATTCAGAACCGTGCATGAGACTTTCACCTCACACGGC
>NZ_JAJENU010000597.1:0-16043 GCF_035615495.1 Lyngbya sp. CCY1209
TGATTGACTCAAAGCCCCCAGTATTGGGGGTTTGGGGGCCAGACAATTTTACAAATGGTTTCCGATTGATATAGCAGCCATGACGCTTAGGACTGTTCTGCCAATTTAAACCCGCCTTGAAATGAATTTCAAGGCTAATAGCAAAAGTCCACTCAAGTGGACTGGGTTAGAGCATAACTGTCCCAATCGCTTTGGCCGTTGCTATATTATAGTGCGATCGCTCCCTCGAATTTGCGGTTGTCAATGGGAGAGTCGCCGAGGTCAGCAAATCATGACGCGGCGGGCGATCGCTCCCCCTCAATCCCCCTTGAAAAGGGGGGACTTTGACTTCTCAACTGTATCTCAAAATTGTCCCCTATTCCATCAGCCCTTTAACTATGCAATTGAACTTCCCGGCATACTTTGGTATTAAAGCATCCAATCCGATTCTGAAAATAGCACATCATTGTTTCGCCATTGATGGCTATAACGTGATATCTACGAACCCGATTCGGGTTCTTGCGGCTGTTTTTTCTGCGGATTCAGGGTATTGACAATACTTTCGGCGATATAGCTGGACAGCAGGCGTTCTCCCGCCGGAGTGTAGTGGCAACAATCATCGATATACATGATTTCCGGCGATCGATCGAGGGCTTTTACCCCATTAAAAACCGTCACGCCGGCGGCTTGCAACTCCGGAATGCGATTCAATAAGATCGGATAGCCGACTTCGATCGCATCGCCGTAGGGACTATCATCGCTGAAGGCAACTTCGCGTTCTTCTTCGCTGTAGACGCGATCGGTGGGATAATATTGGTTGGGTTGGATGACGTGAAAATAGGGGATATTTTGGGCGGACAAGATTTGACTCATCAGCGTCGATGTTTTGACCCAATTATTGATAATTTTTTGTAATGCTTCCGGTTCGGGCAAGGGGGATTCTTGCTGATAAAATAAAAAGACGCTGCCTTCCCCTTCTTCGTCGGGGTTTTGTTGATATCTTTGAAATCGTTTCACGTCCCGGCGGTAATCTTGAATGAGTCGCCGGACGTGGAGGGAGTTGAGGGTGTGGCAGGATGCCAGGTTGCAATCTTTTAAAGTGGCGATCGCGTCATTAATTCTCGGCTTCGTTTCTTTAATTTTTAACAACGTTTCCAGTGCTTTTGTGGATAAATTGTTATTCGCCAGACTCGTCAGCGGTTCGATGTGGGCCGCACTCGGCATCATCAAGTCCAATTGGCGATCGTTGTTGACGTTGGACAGGGCAATTTCGTTGAAGCCGTCGATGTTAATTACCATGTCGAAGACTTGACCGACCGACAGCATATAATTTAAAATCAGAAGTTGCTGGGGTTGTTTGTATCCCCCCGTCGCGAAGGACAGAATGATAATTTCTTTATCTTTTAATTCCGGGATCTGCTTCAGTTTGGTTTCTAAAATTTTATTCTGAATTTCAAAAATAGAATAGTTGGAGGCGACAGAACCGCCAAAAACTCCGACAATATATTGATTCTCGTTGGTTTTTACGAACGGATAATCGTAGGGCGAAATAAATCCATAATTGTTGTACATGAATCCCGGACGAAAATCCGGCCCCGGCTTTTGAACGTAGCCGAAAAAGGGATGCAGTCGTTCCACGACCGACAGTTCCATTCTCATCCCTTCCAAATTTAATCCCAAATCTTGGCTGGTTTGGGGCCGTTCCCGCGTGTAGAAAAACTGATTGTTGCGGATAAAATAAAACGCCAACGAACCGAGTTCGAGAAATACCGCCAACATCACCAGGTTGACGAGGGCGATTTTGACCCATTCTTTAATGTGCTTGATGTCAATTTTATTCATGATTGAAATCAAAAAAAATTATTGACTTTACTTCAGTTTTTCGCCCACAGATTGTCCAATATATTCTGTAAATATCTCTTGTCCTTTGGGGTTATAATGACAGCAGTTATCCCGATAAACACTTTCTTTTTCTTCATCGAAAACGGTGACAGCATTGATGACATTAATGCCGGAATTTTGCAAGGTTTCTACTCGCTCTAATAGGCGAGGATAGCCTTGTTGAACACCTTCGAGGTAGGGTGTATTGACAAACAGGTTTTTTTCTTCTGCGGTAAAGGTTCGTCCGGTGGGGTGGTATTGATTGGGTTGGATAACTTGGAAGTAAGGAATATTTCGAGCCGACAAAACTTGATGAATCATTTGGGAAGAAGTTGCCCATAAGTCAACCATTTGATCGAAAGCGATCGCCTCTCCCAAAACCTGTTTATTTTTCGGCATAGAAATCAGGCTATTTTCTAAGCTACTCTCATTTTTTTTCAATTCGAGTTGCAATTCTTCCAACTCGGATACCCCATCTTGGTATTGTTTGAGTAAGGTGTCAACTTGATAGGATGTCAGGGCGTAACAGGAGGCTAAATTGCAGTTTTCCAACTGTTCGACTTTTTCTTGCAGTTTCTCTTTGGTTTTCGTGACATCGGCGATCGCCATAATAACGGGAAGGCTCGTATTTGCCAAGGATGTCAGCGGTTGAATGTGCTGGAAACTCGGCATGGAAATGGGGACGGAGGCTTCGTTATTTAATGGGGGAAGGGCAACTTCATTGAAACCGTCAATATTGATAATCAGGTCGAATTCCTGCCCGATGGAGAGGAAATAATTGAGAATCAATAACTGTTGGGGCTGTTTGTAACCCCCGTGGGCAAAGTTTAAAATAATCAACTCTTTATTTGCCAGTGCGGGAACGGATTTGAGTTGTTGAATTAATGTGGTCGTTGCCCCCTTGTTGACGACTTCATTGTTGGCGAAATCCACCGCCACCGAGCCGCCGAAAATACCGATAATAAACTGATTGTCATTTGCCTTCTGAAACGGATAGTCGTAGAGGGTGAAGAAACCGTAATTGTTGACTTTCAAACCAAACTGGTTTTCGCCAAAAATTCCCGGTTTCAAGACATATCCGAAATAGGGCTGGAACCGCTCGACGATCGCCTCCCGTTCCTGATCATCCTCCGGCATCCGAACGCCAGTTTGCTGCAACGCCTCTCTAGCTTCATTTTGGGTGCGATCGCGGCTATAAATCAACCGCCCTTCCGTTATCAAATAAAACAGCAGCGGCACCCCCTCCAACACCAGCAGGATGAGGGCGAAATTGATCGCGAAAACCTTGAGAATTTGCCGACTATTTTTCAGGTTTTTCATGGAAAATAAATTCAAACCCGGACTTTCGACGATAAGCCATAAAAACGAGGGGAGAGGCGACCTTTCCCCCATTTTGACAACCCTATTTTACCCCCCGCACGGCATCAAAACAGCGTGTAAATAAACGGTGCGATCGCGGAACCCTGACTCAGAACGATCAACGCCCCCAACAACACCAGGGTAATGATTAGGGGGAGCAGCCAATATTTTTTTCGCTCCCTCAAAAATCCCCACAAATCTTTGAGAAAATCTACTGTCGCTTCAAACACTAATACGGACGCTCCATACTCATTTTATTTCTGGGTTTGCTGGGAACCCGATAGGTCGGCAAGTCGGGATCGAGATCCCGCCGCATGGCATCGGAACCAAACAGACGCTTGATCGCCCCCATCGGTGCGATCATAGCGTAAAACACGACCCCCAGAATAATTCGGGTGTTGATCCAGTTGAGCAGTAACCCGAACCGCATCCAGACGTGATACACCGGGTTGAGGGTGGAGGGGGACACTAAGGCCCAGGCGCCGAGCACCGCCCCGATGACCCAGGGCCACGCCGGGGGGGGCCAGTGGCGGAACAGGAGCGGCAGCAGGAAGCCGAATAATACCGCAAAAATTGCACCCGTTGTCAGTCCGAATTTTCGCAGTCCTCGGCGATCGAGTTTGGGGATATCGTGAACGGCCATAGTGATTTTTTAAAGTGAAAGTGAACGATCCGCAGATTTCGCAGATTGACGCAGATTGGGGTCGGGTTTGAGCGATGATTGGCGGGGATTGGGGGATTAATCGAGCTCGAATTCTTGTTTCCAAGATTCGTCTTTTTCCCAGGGGGTCTGTTCAGTTTTGGCGAGGAGGTAATTTTCCAACACCAGATAATCCATCTCCGTCCGCATGAAGCAGCGGTAGGCGTCTTCGGGGGTGCAGACGATGGGTTCGCCCCGGACGTTGAAGGAGGTGTTGACGATCGCCCCGCACCCCGTCCGTTTATCGAAATGGCTGATTAAACTGTGGTAGCGGGGGTTAGTTTCTTTGTGGACGGTTTGAATGCGGGCGGAATAATCGACGTGGGTGATGGCGGGAATTTCCGATCGCGGAATGTTCAGTTTTTCGATGCCAAATAACTGCTGCTGTTCGGCCGTCATCGGAATCCGGCGGGACTCCTTCACCGGCGCCACCATCAGCATATAGGGACTGGGGCGATCGTGTTCAAAATAGTCCGAAACCCGCTCCGCCAACACCGACGGGGCAAACGGCCGGAACGACTCCCGATATTTGATTTTCAGGTTCATCACCGACTGCATTTTGGTGTTGCGGGGGTCGCCGATAATCGATCGCCCCCCCAACGCCCGCGGCCCAAACTCCATCCGGCCCTGGAACCAGCCCACCACATTGCCCTCGGCGAGGATATCCGCCAACCGGGGCATCAGTTCGACATCTTCTAAATAGATATACCGGGCATCAATGCAGTCGAGATAATCGCGAATTTCGGCATTGCTGAAATTCGGGCCCAGATAGGCACCCTTCATCATATCGGCAGGCGCCGCCGTCGGCCTCACCCGGGGCGTGAGGGTTGCCACCGCCGTTTCCGCACCCACCGCGGCTTCGAGTTCCGTTTCCGCCGCCTTGACAATTTCCCGTTTTACCGTCCGGGGCTGTTCGCAATACTGATACCAAACCGCCAAAGCCGCCCCCAAGGCACCTCCGGCATCTCCTGCCGCCGGTTGCACCCAAATGTCCTTGAAAGGTCCTTCCCGCAGCAGGCGCCCGTTGGCGACGCAGTTGAGGGCGACACCGCCGGCCAGACACAGGTAATCGACGCCGAGCTCTTTTTGAACCGTGCGGGCCAACCGCAGCACCACTTCCTCCGTCACCACCTGGATGGAGGCGGCGATGTCCATTTCCCGCTGGCTAATTTGGGTTTCTGGCTTCCGGGGCGGGCCGTCGAACAGGCGATCGAACTTTTTATTCGTCATCGTCAACCCGGTGGCGTAGTTGAAATACTCCATATTCAACCGGAACGTGCCGTCGTCCTTGAGGTCGATTAAATGGGTCAAAATGCGATCGACGTAGCGGGGTTCCCCGTAGGGCGCCAACCCCATCAATTTGTATTCCCCCGAGTTGACTTTGAATCCCGTGTAGTAGGTGAAGGCGGAATACAGCAAACCGAGGGAGTGGGGAAAGTCGATTTCCCACAGGGGGGTGAGGCTGTTGCCCTCTCCCGACCAGACGGAGGTGGTGGCCCACTCGCCCACCCCGTCGAGGCACATCACGGCGGCTTTTTCAAAGGGACTCGGGAAGAAGGCGGAGGCGGCGTGGGACTGGTGGTGTTCGGTGAACATCAGGGGGGGCAGGACGGCTTTTTTTACCCCCAGGAGGGCGGCGAGTTCTCGTTTTAATAGGGTTTTGAGATATAACTTTTCTTTGAGCCAAATCGGCATGGCCGCGATGAAGGAGCGAAACCCGCGCGGGGCGTAGCTGATATAGGTTTCGAGGAGGCGTTCAAATTTGATGAGGGGTTTGTCGTAGAAGACGATGCGATCGATATCCTGGAGGGTGATGCCAGCCTCTTTCAGGCAGTAGCGGACGGCCTGTTCCGGAAATCGGGCGTCGTGCTTTTTGCGGGAAAATCGCTCCTCCTGGGCGGCGGCGACGATATCCCCGTCCCGGACTAAAGCCGCGGCACTGTCGTGGTAGTAGGCTGAGATTCCAAGTATGTTCATGCACGTCTCCTCACAATATGCACTTTCCGCCCCGGGGCGAGTCCCCACGCCCTCGGTCAAAATATCCACAGATTATAGCGAATTCCTGGCCAAGCTCAACCGCCCCGGAAAAATTAATCCGCTTTGGAGTCGGTCGGAACCCGCAATCCGAAATAGGTTAACACTAATTCTGCCGATCCGGTGTTGGCAATTTCGTGCACTTCCCCCACTTCCACGGCGATGCACGCTCCCGCCCTCAGATCGTAAGTCGTGCCGTCAATTTGGATGGTTCCCGACCCCGACTCTACGAAAAAGACTTCGCACATATCCCCATGGGCGTGGGCTCGGGCAATTTGACCGGGGGCGAATCGGGCTTGGGAAAAGTTGGTCAAATTCGGCAGATCTCCGAGTTGCAGCATCACCTTTTTTTTGATGTCCGGATTGTGGGATACCGATTTTTCTGGGATCTCGTGCAAGTTAGTGATTTTCATGGAAGGGTGTAGGGTGTAGGGGCGATTCGCGAATCAATAATTGTATCAGATCCGGTTATTTACCCGCCCCCCCTCATCCCCCCCCAGCCCCCATCCCCCCCCGGCCCCCATCCCCCCCAGCCCCCCTTTGAAAGGGGGGAGAATTGGGGGGAGAATTGGGGGGAGAATTGGGGGGAGAAAGGGGGGAGAAAGGGGGGAGAATTGGGGGGAGAAAGGGGGGAGCCGGAGTTGGTTTTGATTTCTGGGTATTCAACCGGATTTGATATCAGATCCAGTTTTTAACCGTACAAACTCCCCAATCATCGACCGATGATTTGTGCTAGTAGGGGCCCCTGGCTTGCGCCCTCGGGGCCCCTGGCTTGCGCCCTCGGGGAATTGATTCCCAAGCGGTCTTGATATCCAACCCGTTTTGTTCCGAGTATTCAACCGGATTTGATATTAGTATGATCCGTGAAATCCGATTCATCCGCGTTCGGAATTTTTGAATTTTGAATTTTGAATTTTGAATTTAATTCAACCATTCCCCCCGGGCGATCGCAACCACTTTCCCCCCCACCATCACTTCAATTTTATCCCCATTTTTTTGCGCTTTTAAGAATAGCAAAGACGGGCGATCGATTTCGTAACCCTGTTCCACCTGTACCTCGACGCGATCGCTCCCAAAATAGTTGTAATGCGCCAAATACCCGGCGAAACAGCCGTTGGCGCTCCCCGTCGCCGGATCTTCCGGAATACCCAGGGCGGGGGCGAACATCCGGGCGCTGAACTGGTGTTCCGGGTCGTAGGCTTCGGGACAAAACAGGAAAATTTCTTTGGCGTTCGCGGTTTTAATGAATTGATAATAAGCGTCTAAATTGACCTTCGCCTTTCTGAGCGCGGCTTGGGTTTTGAGGGGCGTAATAATAAACGGAACCCCCGTCGAGACTTCTTGGATGGGGAAGCGATCGTCGAAATCTTCAATTTCCAAACCCAACACGGGCGCGATCGCATCCCGGTCAAAACTATGATAAAATTCGGGAGGATTTTGCCGCATCCACAGCAATTCTTCCTCGGTTTCCGTATCGCTCCACGTCACCGGAATCTGACCCACGCCCAGGTTGAGAGTGATGCGATCGACGGCTTTTTTGATGATTTCCTGTTGAATAATATAGGCGGTTCCCAAGGTTGGATGTCCGGCGAAGGGCAGTTCCTTCGAGGGGGTAAAAATTCGCACGTCGTAGCCACCATCTTCTAAATTTTCGGAGCGGATAAAGGTGGTTTCTGAATAATTAATCTCCCGGGCAATTTCTAACATTTCTTCGTCGGATAAAGAGGCTGTACCCTCACCCAAAAAAACGGCAAGTTGATTCCCGGCATATTTGGCTTCGGCAAAAACATCGACGATGTAGAAATTCATAGGAGCAACCTGGGAATTGAGTAGTATGGCGCTACGCGCTTCTTAATGGGAAATCGGGAATCGGGAATCGGAACCGGCAACCAGAGAATCGGGAATCGGAACCGGCAACCAGAGAATCGGGAATCGGAACCGGCAACCAGAGACGGTTGCCCCTACGCGCTTCTTAATGGGAAATCGGGAATCGGAACCGGCAACCGGAGAATCGGGAATCGGAACCGGCAACCGTATAAGGTTGCCCCTACACCCTACACCCTACACCCTACACCCTAAACTTTCAAACAGCGAATCGCTTCGAGTAATCCCCTCGCTTTGTTGAGGGTTTCTTCGTATTCCATTTGGGGTTGGGAGTCGGCCACCAGTCCGGCGCCGGCTTGGACCGAAACCTGCCGCGTCCCGTCTTCCCGCCGACGCACCATCATGGTGCGGATAGTGATGGCGCTGTTGAGTTGTCCTTCAAAATCATAGTAACCGTAAACTCCAGAATAGGGGCCGCGGCGGCTCGGTTCCAATTCGTGGATAATTTCCATCGCCCGAATTTTGGGGGCGCCGCTGACGGTTCCCGCCGGGAAACAGGCTTTCAGCAAGTCCCAGGCGGTTTTGTCGCCGGACAATTCCCCCACCACGTTACTGACGATGTGCATGACGTGGGAGTAGCGTTCGACGACCATCAATTCATCGACGCGCACCGTGCCGCTGTTGCAGACTCGCCCCAGGTCATTGCGTCCGAGATCGACTAACATAACGTGCTCGGCGATTTCTTTGGGATCTTGGAGCAGATCTGTTTCCAACGCCTCATCTTCTTGAGTCGTTTGGCCGCGTTTCCGGGTTCCGGCGATCGGCCGCAGGGTGGCGATGGCTTTTCCATTATCAGTTTTTTCGGCCTTCACCATCACTTCCGGACTCGACCCGATGATCTGCCAATCCCCGAAGTTAAAATAAGCCATGTAGGGGGAAGGGTTGATCAACCGCAGCGATCGATATAACGAGAAGGGATCGCCGTCGTAGTCGGCTTCCAACCGCTGGGAGATGACGACTTGGAATATATCTCCGGCGCGGATATAGTCCTTGGCTTTGTCCACCGCCGCACAGAATTGGTCGCGGGTAAAATTGCTGGTATATTGCGGGTTTTTGTCCTCAGTCCGTCCGTGGGGAGGCGTCCACTCCAACAGGGTACTCTGGCGGGACAGGGGAGATTGCAGCTTGTCCACCAGTTGGGAGACGCGATCGCAAGCCTGATGATAAGCCGTTTCCCGATCGGTTTCCCGCAAATCTGCGTAAGCGATCGCCCACACTTTCCGCTTCACCTGGTCGAAAATTAACAAACTGTCGAACTGCATCCACAACCCGTCCGGGAAGTCCCCCGCCTCGGGGGGATAGACGGGAACTCGCGGTTCGATCCAGTGGATCAATTCGTACCCCCAAAACCCGAACAATCCCCCGATTCCCGGCGGCAGTTGCGGCAAGTTCACCGGTTGATAGGGTCTGAGACAGTCGGCCAAAACCTGAAACGGATCGCCCTCGAAATCTTCTTCTTTCCCGTCCCGATACCGCTGCACGGTGCGATCGCCCCTCGCCTCCAAAATCCACAGGGGATCGCAGCCCAAAAAACTGTAGCGCCCGATCTTTTCTCCCCCCTCCACCGACTCCAGCAGGAAGTTGTAGGGCTGGCCCGCGCAGACGCGATACCAGGCCGAAACGGGCGTATCTAAGTCCGCCACCCACTCCTGATAGACGGGAATGAAGTTGCCCCGGGTCGCCAGTTGGGAGAATTCAGAGAAATCTGGAAAAATCATGGTCTTAGTGGTGGGGAACTCGTATAGAGTCAAAGCGTCCGTCCGGCTCGGCTCGTTTCGAGAAGCACTTGAATTTTGGATACAATTAGGGGTCGAGAGAGAAGTCGCCTTCTCCCCCTCCCATTCTCCAAGCGTGCATGAGACTTTCACCTCACACGGCTCCTAGTCTAACTGTTCCTTTGTCATGGATACAGCCTTCCACTCATCGAGAGCGGTTTTATTGTCGTGACAGTGGCGGTGCAACAGTTGGAGGTTTTTGTACTCATCCTTTCCGCCTTGGCTTCTAGGTTGAATGTGGTCTATCTCTGTTTGGTCGGTGCTGGTGAAGTATTGTCCGCACCAGTTGCACTTGCCTTTTTGTTTTTTGAGTAGTTTGGCTACTCGGGTCGAGGTTTCAGTTGATTTGCCTCGTCTGGTTGCCCAGTATATCCAGTTGCCATCGTATGGTGTTGCGTTGGGGCGTACTAGGGTATGGTGAACGATTTGTGTCCAGTTGTGTTTTATCAGGTGTAACCCGTCTTTTGTCTGGAAGCACGTTTCGTGTCTTTCCCGTTCGTTTTTGAGCTTGACTGTTGTATGCCGGAAATATTTGCTCAGTTTACTCGCCTTTCCGCATCTTCTTATTGCCCATGCCCTTAATTGTCGCCAAACCGTATGGTCTAACTTGTTGAAGGTCTTCGAGGAGACTACTCCTGAGTAGTAGTTGCTCCATCCTTTGATGATGGGGTTTAATCTATTAATCAGGATTGATTGGGGTGCGGTTTTATGTCTTTTTATTACACCCTTAATCGCTTCGGTGTGGGCTTTGACTGCCTCCAGGCTAGGTTTGATGTGGGTTTTATGCCCAATTAGTTGGCTGTTTGTACCTCCGGTTTTACCGGATTTGTGTTTTCCAACCGTATATTGCCTGATGTTGAATCCTAGAAAATCGAACCCTGGTTCCTGGTACTTGCCTTCATACTCAATTGGTTTGAGCGTATGACATATTCGAGTCTTTTCTGGTTTGATTTCTAGTCCGATGGGTTTTAGCCATTCGGATAGAGCAGTCTTGCATTGTTCAATGATTCTGAGGTCTTTTGAGATGACTACAAAATCATCGGCGTACCTGATGAGGTTGGCTTGTGTTGTCGTCCCCTTATTTGGAAACATTCCTTTGACTAACCGTTCCATTCCATCCAATGCGATGTTGGCTAGTAGTGGACTGATTACCCCTCCTTGTGGTGTCCCTGTCTCTGTTTCCTCAAATACGCCGTTGTCCAGCACTCCGGCTTTGAGCCATTGTTTGATGTCTCTTTTTATTCGGCTTGGACAATGAAGTTTGGACAGTAGGTGTTCATGGTTTATTCGGTCAAAGCATTTTGCTATGTCAGCATCGAGTATATAATACTCACCCCGTGTTATAGCTGTGAAAATTCGGGATATTGCGTCGTGGGTTGACCTTCCTGGTCTAAACCCATAGCTTGTTCCCTCGAATTTGGCTTCCCATTCGGGTTCCATTGCCGATTTAACCAAGGCTTGCTTGGCTCTGTCTCGAATCGTGGGGATTCCCAGAGGTCTTTTTTCTTGTCGTCCGGGTTTTGGTATCCACACTCTCCGTAACGGTTTGGCTTTGAAGTTTCCTTTGATTTCCTCAGCAAGTTCAAACCTTTGTTTTGGGGATATTGCTACCACACCGTCCACTCCGGCAGTTCTCTTGCCTTGGTTATCTTGGGTCACTCTCCTCACCGCTAAGAGCCTTGCGTAGTATGATTTCACAAATAGACGTTGCAACCTTCTGACCTTTGCATCCTGTCTCGACTTAGCTGCTTGATAGATACGTTTTTGCAACTTGAAGACTTGCCGTTGGACTTTCGCCCAGTTGACATTTCTCCAGGCATTCTTAGTGTTCGTGGGCTTTGGTTTTTCAAATCCCTTGAATTGGCTAGATTTCGCTACAGTCACTACTTATGTCCCTATCTTTACAGTTAAACCGTGACCCGTCAGCATATCCCTTCCATTACAGTTGGGCGTTGGCTTCTGGTCACATCTCGCCCCCATTCTGGCTTCCGCTTACACTTATTACTACTGAGGTATCGACCAAAATACTCAGAGCCTGGATGGGGTTACTTCGTTCCGTTTGTACGGGCGTTCCATCTTTAGATTTGTCCTTTCCACCGGGGTACTTTCAAAGGTCTGTGTAGGTGGCAATGCCAAGCTCCTACTTTTCCCCTTGTTCTTTTGAACGCAGCGTGTCAGCCTTTTCGCTACTACATTGGTTACGATGGTTCATGTCAGACATTCGGCTCATGCCTAATCTTGGATGGTTGGCAGTGGTCAGTCACCAGGGTAGGCTCCCAGTGATGCCTTCCGTTCCCCGCTTCAATCTCGGGATTGTGAGTTCCGAAACTGGGGGTGGCTATCGCCGTTACTCTTGGCTATCCGGTTCGATTATCAGTTTTCTGGTTTCCCATAATTTATCTGTATCTTTCCAGATTGCCTTGACCTTGAGTTCCCTGCCTGATTTTGTATCTTCCGGATACAAAACTTGGGACATACAAACAGTTATGGGACTGGTCAGGGGTGCGTCCCTTTTGTTCAACCAAGGGGTTGAAAGTCCCACCGAGCGGTTATTTCGGGTATTTCAACCTTATTTCATGCTCGAACGAATCGCACGACATTGAACAATTTATCACGGCCGCAGGCGCGTGTCGATCGCCCATTCCGACAAAAACCCTGAAACGCCTCGTTTCCATTCCCGACTTTCGACAGAAAATCGATCTCCGCTCGCATCCTTATCGAGATGACAAGCGGAAATCGGCTAGATGCCAGTCCGGCGGGCCCGGGTTGTTCAACCCGTCGCCCGCCGGACCGGAATTGACGTTACGGCTGTGGGACGATCTTCCCCAGTCGGGGAACCCGTCAACCCCAAATCGCAACCTAGCGAGATTTCCCAATGCGATCGCGAAGCGTTACACTTCGTAGGTCGCTTTTCCGCTAAATTTAACTTGGGCGGGGTTGGGGTTTTTGCCGATATTGCGATCGATTTTGCCGTTGAATTCGCGGCCTTCGTTGACCTTCTCGGGGAAGACGCCATCTTTGGGATGGAGATATTCCGTGTTCCCGTCGGCATAGATCCGATAGATCTTGTAATCGGTGATTTTGGGCTTGAATTTGGTTTTCAGTTGGGTTCCGAGGGCCAAGCACTGCTCTTTGCGAGCCAGATAAAGCAAGTTTTCTCCCTCGTTCATGATCGCCGCGCCGCCGGTGGGCATTTCAAAGACCTGCTCTTTGGAGCTGGTCCAAGTGATCGCGTACTTCTCCTCAACTTGGGCTTTGGTGAGAAGGCCGCCGGTGCTGCCGCCGAATTTCGGTGGATTTCCTGTCAGTTCTTCTGCCATAGAACATCATCTCAAAGGTTTTTACGGCATCCTATCACTGATGCCGGCTTCCCCTGTAGCGATCGTAAAGATCCGTTACACAGAACGTTACAGAACGCAAAGCCCTGGGGCTGCAATACCTTAGACCACCGCAGGGCGATCACCTCGGACGGACGGCAACCCGTGAAGAAACAGAATTGGACATAGAAAAGAGAATGGCTGTGGCGCGGGTCAGACTCAAACCGTTGGATGGTGCGATCGCGTTCTTCCTTGCTGAATGGGTTATCGCCTCCTTTTGCCGTTCCGTCCCCTTGATCTCAATATTGAACCGCTCGGCCCATTCCATCTCGGGACATTCCATGTCCATCGGTTCCCCGTCAATCTCCACTTTCAGGGTCATTTCGTTGAATCGGAGCCGGTTGGGGGCATCGGCGATCGCGATCTCCTCACAATGCTGCCCCAACAATCCTGGAGCGGTAACGGGATCTACTCAAACCCTACTCACCCTCTGCTCATCTACTCAAGAGGAAACGGCGACATCCCCAGGTTGACAGGGCGAGCGCCGTTTCTTGTCATGTCCATAGTTTCGGCCCGAAACCGGGTTTGTGCAAAAAAGGGTCGGGAGCGTGGTTAAATTTTCATTAGGTTTTATCCTGCAACAGACCAGCGCCTATAGGACTCGATGAAGGTTATGCGATCGCCAAAACTCATGCACCGAACGAAAATTGTCGCGACGATCGGGCCGGCGACGCAGAAACCGGACGTCCTCAGAGCCCTGATCGAGGCGGGAGCCACCACGCTCCGCCTCAACTTCTCCCACGGCACCCACGAGGATCACCAGCGCAGCATCCGCCTCATCCGCCAGGTGTCGTTTGAACTCAATCAACCCGTGGGCATCCTCCAGGACTTGCAGGGGCCGAAAATTCGCCTGGGCAAATTCGAGTCGGGCTCCATTTTCCTGAACCGGGACGACTCGTTCATCCTCACCAGCCGCCAACTTCCCGGCACCCACGAGATCTCCTCGGTGACTTACGAACCCCTGGCTGACGAAGTGCCGGATGGGGCGACGATCCTCCTCGATGACGGCAAAGTGGAGATGCGGGTGGAAAAGGTGAACCGCGAGAAGGGGGACCTGCACTGTCGGGTGGTGGTGGGGGGTTTGCTCTCCAACAGCAAGGGCGTCAATTTTCCGGGGGTGTACCTGTCGGTCAAGGCCCTGACGGACAAGGACCGGCGGGATCTGATGTTCGGCTTGGATCAGGGGGTGGATTGGATCGCCCTCAGTTTCGTGCGGAACCCCCAGGATGTTTTGGAAATTAAGGAACTGATCGCCGGGGCGGGGAAGGAAGTCCCCGTGATCGCCAAAATTGAGAAGCACGAGGCGATCGAGCAAATGGAGGAGATTTTGGCCCTCTGCAACGGGGTGATGGTGGCCCGGGGGGATCTGGGGGTGGAACTGCCCGCCGAGGACGTGCCGATTTTGCAGAAACGGTTGATCGCGACGGCGAACCGGATGGGAATTCCGGTGATCACGGCGACTCAGATGCTTGACAGCATGGTGAACAACCCCCGGCCCACCCGGGCGGAGATTTCCGACGTGGCCAACGCGATTTTGGACGGCACGGATGCCGTGATGCTGTCCAACGAGACGGCGGTGGGCAAGTTTCCGGTGGAGGCGGTGGCGACGATGGCCCGCATCGCGATGCGGATCGAGCGGGACGGGATCGCCCGGAACGTCCTCAAGGTGGAGGACACGGGGCGATCGATTCCTAACGCCATCTCCAAAGCCGTGAGTCAGATCGCGGTGCAGTTGGACGCGGCGGCGATCATGACGTTGACGAAGACGGGGGCGACGGCCCGGAACGTGTCGAAGTTTCGCCCGCAGACGCCGATTTTGGCGATCACCCCCCACGTTGAGGTGGCGCGACAGTTGAGCGTGGTTTGGGGGGTGAAGCCGCTGTTGGTGTTGGATTTGCCCTCGACGGACCAGACGTTCCAATCGGCCGTGACGGTGGCGCGAGAAAAGGGGTTGGTGTCGGACGGGGATCTGGTGGTGACCACGGCGGGGACGTTGCAGGGGGTCCCCGGATCGACGGATCTGGTGAAGGTGGAAGTGGTGACGGCGGTGCTGGGTAAGGGGACCGCCATCGGCCAGGGAACGGTGACGGGCCGGGCGCGGGTGGCGCGATCGCCCGGAATGGTGGGGGATTTCAACCCGGGCGAGATTTTGGTGACGCCGCAGACGAATGCGGAGTTCGTGGAGATAATGCGGAAGGCCGCCGGGGTGGTGACGGAGGCGGACAGCCTGACGAGTCACGCGGCGGTGATCGGCCTGCGGCTGGGGGTGCCGGTGATCGTGGGGGTGAAGAATGCCACCCAGGTGATTCGGGACGGGGTGATTTTGACCCTGGATATGCAGCGCGGCGTGGTGTATTCGGGGGCCAGCAGTTCGACTCCGGTGGATTCGGTTTGATCTGATGTCCGCCAGATTCGTTTTAATAAAAACGATTTCGATATGTGTTGCGCGATCGCGATGTCGTCTGCTATAATAGACGACTGTGCCGATGTAGCTCAGTGGTAGAGCACTCGATTCGTAATCGAGCGGTCGGGGGTTCAAATCCCCCCATCGGCTTTAATTTATCGGGCTTCTGGGGATTCACCCAACTTGTGTTGACGATCATTTGACGATAATTTGACGATAATCTCTGCGGTTATCGTCAAACCGAAACCGACCCCACCCCCCATCGGCGCGATCGCCCCCACCATCACCCCGATCGCTCCCCAGCACTTTCACGCCCCGCGACGGTCAACCACGGGCGCCAAAGATTCACCCCGCAGCGATACCCAACACCACCGATCCGCGATCGCACCCCCACCCCCACCTACTACCAGTATCAACGTACATTGATATCCGGTCGGGGTTCAGAATGATTTGACAATCCCCGCCCCGGCGCGATCGGGGTGGGGCGCGTCTCAATGTATGTCGGGTTTTGGGGGCGCGTGTCGGGTCTTGTCGGGGCGATCGCGACGGTTTGTCCCAACCAAAATATTTGCCCCCCGATCGCCTGCTGGAACTTCCCGGCAACTGTGGAGTCCCTTTTATGCCCACCCGGACATCCCCCGCCCAAATTT
>NZ_JAJENU010000598.1:0-207 GCF_035615495.1 Lyngbya sp. CCY1209
TTCAACTCGCCTGACTCTGTGAAAATGGAAAAAACCCGTGGTGGCAACCGTCCCCGGTTGCCCGCCAACGATTCACTTTTAACTTTTAACTTTTCATTGTTCATTGTTCATTGTTCATTTTTAACTGTTCACTTTTCAACTCGCCTGACTCTGTGAAAATGGAAAAAACCCGTGGTGGCAACCGTCCCCGGTTGCCCGCCAACGATT
>NZ_JAJENU010000599.1:0-43148 GCF_035615495.1 Lyngbya sp. CCY1209
TCAACCTGGACATCGGCTCAACGGCGCAACCCGACCCCGTGTCTGAGTGATGACAAGATAGAGAACTGTATCAAGGCCCACCGGAGACAGCCACTCAACGCGAACGGTCAACCAAACCGACTGGTGGGGGTCAACAATATCGGCCCCGAACTTCCTCGCTTGAAACGGGAACGGATGCGGATAGAAGCGATCGTCGGCAACCGACTCCGATTCAACGAGATGACCCTGAAAGTGGAGATTGACGGGGAACCGATGGACATGGAATGTCCCGAGATGGAATTGGCCGAGCGGTTCAATATTGAGATGAAGGGGACGGAACGACAGAAGGACGCGATCATCTTGGCGATCGCCAAAAAGAACAGTCATCACCCGTTCCAAAAATATTTACTGGAATGCAATCAGAAGCACAAAGACACCCGCATTTTAGAGGGGATCGCCGAACGGTATTTCGGGACAAATGACCCCATCCATCAGGAGTATGTGAAACGTTTTCTGATCGCGATCGTCGCCAGGGTGATGCGGCCCGGTTGCAAGCACGACACCGCTTTTATCCTCCAGGGGCCGCAGGGGTGGAAAAAATCAACTTGGTTCAGAAAATTGGTTGGCGATCCGAACTTCTGCGACGACATGGGGGATTACACCAACAAAGATGAACTGCTCAAGTTTTTAACCCATGTCCTGACAGAGTGGGCCGAACTGGAGACACAGATCGGGCGAAAGCAGGTCAGCCAGTTAAAGGCTTTTTTGGCAACCGAAACCTTTTCAGTTCGCCCCCCTTACGCCCGACGATCCAGCGAATTTTCGGTTCGGGGGGTGATCGCCGGTTCAACCAATGAGTCTGAATTCTTGACCGACTCAACGGGAAACCGCCGATTCTGGGTTGTCCCCGTGCTAAAACCTATCCCTATCCCCCTACTGGAGTCAGAACGCGATCGGATTTTTGGCGCGGCTGTTGAACTGTTTTTGCAGGGTGAGCGGTGGTGGTTGACCCCAGAGGAGCAAAAGCTATCCGACCTGGCAAACCAACAGTTCACAGAGCTTTCGGTCTTGGAGCAATACGTTGCCGATTACTTGGACGGCAAGACAGAGGCGACGACGATCGAGATACTAAGCTATCTGAAAGAACAAGAAATCCCGGTCAGCTTTGGGGACACTGCAAAAATGGCAGGGCCTTACATCAGGAAGGCGGCGGAAAAGGCAGGGTGGAAGCCAGACAGGTTCTACCGGGGGGGGAAATGGGTGCGCGGGTACAAATGCCCCCAACTTATCTCCACCAACGATCCATCGATCCATCAACGATCCATCAATGGATCGGCGATGGATCGTCCTGAAACTCCCTTGCGGCAGATGGTTCAGGACAACGATCCATCAGATCCATCAAAAACGGCAGACAGTGTAAATTTAAAAAACGATCGCGCCGACACCCCCGATCGTACCGACACCCCCCAGAGTGAACCGACGCGATCGCGGTCCGACGATCCGTCCACTGTTGGGGGCGATCGCGCCGGTGACACCCCGCATCTGATTTCCCGTACCTCCCATGACGAATATGTGAAGGCTTTTCAGGAAATCTTTAAAGACTTGGCGGGACAAGGGAAAAAACGAATCGGACGAAAACAACTGCTGCTCAGATTCAAAAAACCGGGTGACGCAGAAGCCGTCCTAAAGGAACTGATAGACATCTGGCGATTGCAGGAAATCAACGGCTACATTTACCCCGTCCCACCAACAAAACGACGGGATTGGTTCTCCGTTGGCAAAGAAGTTGTCATCATCAAAGACGGTGACAAACTCAAAGGTATAATCGGCGAAATTACCGAAGTCGTCAACGAGAGGACTGTCCGGCTGACAGCAGAACATCAGTCTTTTCAATATCCGGTTAAAGACCTAAAACCCCGCAGCAGTTAACCCCGATACATAACCCCAACAATTATAGCCATGACAAAAACATCTCCCCCTCGCCACAAGGGGAAGGTGAGCGTCAGCTTATCCAACGGTTGCCTCAGACTCTCCCTTCCCCGGTTTCTATTTGACGGAAAACAAAAGTACCTTTACCTGGGATTACAGGACACCCCGGAGAACAGAAAGATCGCCCAAGCCAAAGCCCAGAGAATTGAAAGCGACATTATTTATGAACGCTTCGATTACACCCTGAAAACTTACAAACAACAGGCCCCGACCCCTCCAAAGGAAGTCAAACGGCTGACCCTGGTACAACTGTTTAAGGATTACATCCACGCCCGAAAAAACACCGTCAGGCCCGGAACTTGGAATAACGGCTATCGGGTGATGTGGAGTCATATCAAGCGATCGCCGTTCTGTCATGCAGAGATATCAACCGTCATCGGCCAGGACGTTTTCGACTGGGCGATCCAGAACTTAACCCCCGACACCACCGCCCGACTGATGACCCAACTCAACGCCGCCTTCAAATGGGCGATCGACAAAAAGCTGGTGGATGGGCCGTCACCGTTCGCCGGGTTGAGTGCCAAAGCCAAAAAGCTGAACAGGCTGAACGAAGACAACGACATCAACCCATTCAGCAAAGATGAACGCGATCGCATCATCCAGTTGTTTGAATCGGAGCCACGATTCAGCCACTATGCCCCGTTCGTCCGCTTCTGTTTCTATACCGGCTGCCGTCCCTCAGAAGCGATCGCCCTCCGATGGTCCGACGTTGACCCC
Source organism: Lyngbya sp. CCY1209 (assembly GCF_035615495.1). Taxonomy (GTDB): domain Bacteria; phylum Cyanobacteriota; class Cyanobacteriia; order Cyanobacteriales; family Microcoleaceae; genus Limnospira. Next base: position 2,686 of record NZ_JAJENU010000599.1, read on the forward strand.
GACCTGACCCGACTGACTTTTAGCAGTGCGATCTTGATCGCACAGGGGGGGCGCAAGCGCTGCAAGGGACTCAAGACACAGCCGCGCCGCGAGTTCTCCTGCAACGGACAGGTTCAAAAAATTCTCACAGATGCGCGATCGCGGTGGGACTCAGAGATCGTGTTTCCCAGCGTCACGGGCAAGCCGATCAACACCAGCAACTTCAGAAAGAGGCAGTGGAAAGCGGTTTTAGAAATATTGGGGATTGAGTACAGGAAACCCTACCAGATGAGGCACACCTTTATAACTCTCTGCCTCGAAGCCGGTGTCAATCCCAAAGACTTGGCGGCCTGGGTCGGGAACTCGCCAGAGATCATTTACCGGCACTATGCGGGGAGACAACGAGGCCTGTCCGTCCCCGAATTGTGATGGGTTTTGACGATAATTTGACGATAAATTTACCCCTTGAGTATTGGGAAAAAGCCGGGAGAATTTACGCAGTCGGAAGTGTGGCGGGTGACAGATTACGGATTCGTAATCGAGCGGTCGGGGGTTCAAATCCCCTCATCGGCTTGTGTTTCACGACTTTTGAGGCGATTTTTTGAGGCGATTTTGAGGCGATTCGCCTCAAACGCTGGAAATGCCGTCCTACAGGGATTTACGGCCGACCGACCGATCGCACGATCGCCGAGTCGCAAAAGCGAACCCATTACGTCCACGCCATTGTCATCCCACTTCCATTTGTTGTCTATTCTGTCTAGAGTTTATTTTTTATATCTTGAAATCTTTACGGTAACTGGGTTTCAGCGGAATCATGCGTGTCTAAAGTTAGATCTAGAGTTGTCTAGTATTTCCTGAAACCCTTGTGGCGTATAGGTTTTAGGGGGTCTATAGTTGTTGAGTGCAGCAAAGGCACTGGCTGGCTGACCGATCGCGAATCAGTGAGTGGTGCGGTGAAGTTCACAGCAGTTGGTGTAACCTGTGGCTCCCGACAAGAACTGCCCCAGTGTCAAGACACAAAAAAGCTACTGTGCGAAGTCCTACTTTTCACACACTAATTGCTATCTTACCAGATAAAAAATAAGAACTGAAAGCCCCCTGGAGAGGAAGGTAGGGGTGTATATATTTGCGCTACATATTGATGATTTTAACTGTTGATACTAGAGATTGTGGCGGATTGTGGGGGGAGTTGTGGGACGAAGAAATGGGCATTTCCGAAGCCGTAATACAAATGTAGCACTCCAATTGTGTAACACGGGGGCTGAAACCCCCATTCTTCCGTGACTGATAAGAGTTGTGAAGTTGTCCAAACTGAAATTTTCTCAAAAGCTGGATTTGAGTATTTTTGCCTGATTTCTCTCGGATGCTGGGTTTGAGTGTTTTCGTTGCTCTTTCTCTCAAATGCGGGATTTGGATACTTTTGACTTCCCGAGATTTCTGTTGTGGAGTTAACGCCGTGGAGTTTCACGATCGCACCACTGGTGATTGATTGGTGGTTAATGGTTCACGATCGCACCTCATTGATAGTTGATGATTGATTGGTGATAGCGAACTTGACGATCGCACCACCGTAAATTGGCTGACGTTGATCTGCGAAACGTACCGATCGCGCCATTGGTACTGGTGGTGGCTGACGCCATGCGCCGGTTGGAGACGGAAGACAAATCGCTTTCGCCCATACCGGGGAAACCTGCAAGCCCGTGGGCGATCTTTCCGTCCCCCGGACGGCGTAGCTAACGAAATCCCCGGTGCGGAAGGGACGATCGCCCTCGGATCGTCTCCCCTTCTCCCCTGGAAATCGCCGTTTCGGGGGCCGTTTAAACACTCGTTATACACTGTTGCATTCTTTAATTGAATAAGTTTTGTAAAACAACTGGTAATGTCGTTCGATTTGGGGGTAAGCTGTAAAACAAGGTATTACTTCACCCCCAATCCCATGACCCAAAATACCGTCACCGTCCGCCTGCCGGATGACCTCTACGGCCACCTTCACCGATACGCCCGGGATGCCCACATCACCAAAACCGAAGTCGTCCTCGCCGCTCTTTCCCAGTATTTGGGGGTCGAGCGGGTATTGCTCTCGACGCGGGTGGCTCAATTGGAAAGGCGGGTGCAGCGGTTGGAGTCGAAACTGTAGCGCGATCGCGATCGCCCTCAACCCCGCACCGCGAAGCCTTTGAAAAAACCGAAAACCCCGCCGTCATTTCTCCTCGCCCCTCATGGAAATCAGCCAGCTCAAACCGGATGTCATCGTCACCGGAACTTCGTTTCCCGAACCCGTGCAGATCGTCACCATTTCACAGTTGGGGGCTTCCTTCAAGCTGACGGGCAGGGGGGTACACAGCAACCAATTTTACCAGCCCATCCTCGACGCCGACAAAATCGCCGCGCTGTCCGCGAGTCCGGAAACCGAACCCTTCGACGGCGACCCCCGCCGATTTCGGATGGGGGTCGAAGCGCTGCGCTGGGGACTCGCCCACGAATACGACCCCTACTTTTCCCTGGCGGTCGCCAGGGTGGACCCCCTCCCCCACCAACTCGAAGCCGTCTACCACTATTTCCTCAAACTCGCCCGCATCCGCTTCCTGCTGGCCGACGACCCGGGGGCGGGCAAGACCATCATGGCGGGTTTGCTCCTCAAAGAACTGAAAATTCGCGGCTTGGTGGCCCGGACGCTGATCGTCGCCCCCGCCAACCTGACGTTCCAGTGGCAGCGGGAACTCAAAGAAAAGTTCCGGGAAGATTTTGAAGTCGTCCGGGGCGACACGCTGCGGGCCAACTACGGCAGCAACCCCTGGCAGGAAAAAAATCAGGTCGTCACCTCCGTCGCCTGGGTGTCGCGCATCCAAGATGCCAAGGACAGCCTGCTGCGCTCCGAATGGGATCTGGTCATCGTCGATGAAGCCCACAAAATGAGCGCCTACAGCAGCGACAAAAAGACCCTGGCCTATCAACTGGGCGAACACCTGTCGGAAATGACCGACCACTACCTGCTGATGACCGCCACCCCCCACAAAGGCGACCCCGACAACTTCCGGCTGTTCCTCGAACTCCTCGATCGCGACATTTACGGCGACATCAAAAGCCTGGAAGAAGCCATGCGCCGCAACAGCGCCCCCTTCTACCTGCGCCGCACCAAGGAAGCCCTCGTCACCTTTCCCGACCCCAAAACGGGCCGGTCGAAAAAACTCTTCACCAACCGCAGGGTCGAGACCATCGCCTTCGAGATCGACAGCGACGAAATAGATTTCTACGACAACCTGACCCGCTACGTCGAAGATCAATCCCTGGCCGCCGCCGCCGACGATTCGGCCCGGGGGCGGGCGTTGGGGTTCACGATGGCGATGCTGCAACGGCGCTTCGCGTCGAGCGTCTACGCCGTGCGCCGCAGCCTGGAACGGATGCGAGACAAACGGCAGAAGATCCTCGACGACCCGGCGAGCTATCGCCAGGACAAGATCAATCAGAAGTTGCCGGAGGGGTTCGAGGAGCTCCCCGAGGCCGAGCAGAACCGCATCGTCGGCGAGTTGGAATCCGTCGTCGCCTCCGTCAACCCCCAAGACCTGCGCGACGAAATTGTTCGACTCGACAAGCTCATCAAAGAAGCCAACTATTTGGAAAAGCGGGAAGTCGAATCCAAGCTGGTGAAATTGAAAGAAGTGATCCGGCAGGAGAACCTGTTCTCCGATCGCAAGATGAAACTGCTCATCTTCACCGAACACAAAGACACCCTGGATTTCCTGGTCGGAAAGCTGCGGGACTGGGGACTCTCCGTCACCCAAATTCACGGCGGCATGAAGATCGGCGATCGCGACACCCCCAACACCCGCATTTACGCCGAGCGGGAATTTCGGGAAGAGGCCCAGGTTCTGGTGGCGACGGAAGCCGCCGGGGAGGGCATCAACCTGCAATTTTGCTGGCTGATGATCAACTACGACATCCCCTGGAATCCGGTGCGGCTCGAACAGCGCATGGGCCGGATTCACCGCTACGGGCAGGAAAAGGATTGCCTGATCTTCAACTTCGTCGCCAACAACACCCGCGAGGGCCGGGTGCTGGGGAAACTGTTTGAACGCATCCGGGCGATCGAGGCGGATTTGGACCCGGAAAATACCGGCAAGGTGTTCAACGTCCTGGGGGACATTTTTCCCGCCAACCAACTGGAGCGGATGATCCGGGAGATGTACGCCAGCAACCAAAGCGAGGACACGATCAAGCAGCGGATCGTCGAACAGGTGGACCTGAAGCGGTTCCGGGAGATCACCAATTCCGCCCTGGAGGGTTTGGCGAAAAAAGAACTGAACCTGTCCGCGACGGTCGCCAAATCCGCCGAGGTCAAAGAGCGGCGGCTCGACCCCCGCGCGATCGCGGACTTTTTCCTCCAGGCGGCGCCGGTGGTCGGCATCCGCCCCAAACCCGCCGCCAAGGACGGCCCGGTTTACAAAATCGGCAAAATCCCCCGGACGCTGTGGCCGACGGGCGATCGCCTGGAATCCCGCTACGGGAAGCTGGGGCGGGACTACAAGCACGTCGCCTTCGACAAAGCCCTGCTGCGGGACGACCCGACCCTGGAATGGGTCACGCCGGGACATCCCCTGTTTGAATGCGTCCGCGAAAGCGTCCTCGACGCGGCTCTCGACGACCTGGGCCGGGGGGCGGTCTTCTTCGACCTGCACCGCCGGGAACCCGCCCGGTTGGACATCTTTTCCGCCGCCATCCAGGACGGGCGCGGGCGGACCCTGCACGAGCGCCTGTTCGTCGTCGAGGCGGAGGTGGGGGGCACCCTGGCCGTGCGCCAGCCCACCCTCTTCCTGGATTTCGTCCCGGCGCCCGAAGGCACTCGACCGCCCGAGGGCGAGGAGTTGCCGGGGCGGGAAGCCGTCGAGTGCGCCCTGGTCGAACAGGCCCTCGAACCGTTTTTGAAGGAGGTTCTCGATCGCCGGGAACCGGAAATCGACACCATGTCCCGCCATCTGGAGATCAGCCTGCGGGCGATCATCGATCGCGTCCAGTGCCAGTTCGCCGAATTGATGGCCCAGAAGGAATCGGGTTCCAAGGAGGCGGGACTCGACGGGCGCCTCAAGCAGATGGAAGACCGCCTTTTCACCCTGAACGGGCGGTTGGAACGGCGGCGGGAGGAGTTGAAGCAGGAGCGCAGTTTCACGATCGCCGACATCCGGCTCCACGGGCGGGCCTGGGTGCTGCCCCACCCCGACCGGGCCTCCCCGGAGATGGCGGGGATGGTCGCGGACGCGGAAATCGAGCGCGTCGCCGTGGAAACCGCGATCGCCTTCGAGGAGAAAGAGGGTCGGGCGGTGAAGAGCGTGGAATCGGAAAACCGGGGCTTCGACCTGATTTCCCGCCGCCCCCACCCGGAAGACTCCCAGACCGCGATCGCCGTCCGGTTCATCGAGGTCAAGGGGCGGGCCGGCATCGGGGAGGTGGCCCTGACCACCAACGAGTACAAGACCGCCCAGCGTCTCGGGGAGGACTACTGGCTGTATGTGGTGTTTGACTGCGCGACTCGCCCGACGCTGCACGTCATCCGAGATCCGGCGCGTCTGGGTTGGCGCCCCGTCACCCAAATCGAACATTATCAAATCGACCCCAATCAAATTTTGGAGCTAGAGCAATGAATGACCAACGGAATGTGCTTAAATCTAAATTTAAAGAATCTCACCGTTACAACAATTTCGGCAATGTTTTGATTCAAATTCACGTTCAAGGATTTCGGTGTCATGCCAACACGGTGATCGATATCAAAAATCCGATCACTGCTTTTTGTGGATTAAATGGGGTCGGCAAATCAACTTTAATTCAATTGATAGCTGTTGCCTACAAGGGGAAGCTCACACAAGATACATATTACATCAGCAAATTCATTAATATTCATAAGTTTGACCCCAAACCTTTTCGAGACGATGCGAAAGTTAGCTATCAGTATTGCTCGGCAGACAATAAATCTCAACAGACAACTATTTCAAGGCGAAGAAATGGAAGTTGGAGCAATTACGCCAGAAGACCCTATCGAAAAGTATTGTATGTAGGTGTCGGTTCTTATTTGCCCAAAGTTGACACGTCAGATTTTACCGTCCGCTATCCCCAAGGAATTCAATTGATTGAATCCCAGCCGATCAATAAAGCAATGCAGAAGTGGACGTGTAAAATTTTAGGAAAAAATTATGATGAAATTTTGGCTCATACATTTCAGTTTAGACGAAAACGGGATATTATAAACTCTGTCAAACACGAAGCAATTGAATATTCGGAGCCACATATGGGGTATGGAGAAGCTCGCAGTCAATATCTAGTCAGACATATTGAAGCATTGCCCGAAAAAAGTTTAATCTTGCTCGAAGAACCGGAGATATCCCTGCATCCCAGCGCTCAATATCAATTGGGATGTTATCTTGTTGATGTTAGTGTAAGGAAAGGTCATCAGATTTTTTTGACGACTCACAGCGAATCATTATTGTCGTCACTTTCGTCGGATTCAATCATATGTTTAAAGAAGACGAATGAGGGCGTAAAAACAATCCCCGGATTAACTGCATCACAATCATATAGTCTGATGTCAGAAGGGTACTCAAAAGCTCTGACAATTCTTGTTGAAGACAAAAAAGATCAATCTGTAGCTCAGTGCATATTGACCGAAGTTATTAGAACTATTGACCCGGAATTCTTAAGTTTTCTTGGGATTTTTCCGGTGGGGTCTTGTGAAACTGTAAAAACTGCCATCGAAGCCTTAAAAGATACTAATCATAAGTTTGCAGCAGTATTAGATGCCGATCAAAATCCGACTCCAGATAACAATATTTTTGTCCTTCCTAGCCACAACAAAAAAGCTCCAGAAGTAGAAATATTTTGCGAATCACCACAAGTTGTAGAATATGTATACAAGAACTATGAAGTAAAACTCGATGATTTTCTTGCTGCTATTAAAGGAATCGATCATCACTACTGGTTTGAAAAATTGGCTCAAAAAATTTCTATAAAAGAAATAGCTTTAGTGAGTGAACTTTCAAAAGTTTACGTTCAAACTTTATCAGAAAATGAACGATCTAGTTTGGTTCAACAATTAAAAGAGGCTACATCTCCTCCGAAGCCAGCTCAGAAAAATTCCTCAAACAACTAAGATAACCATGACATCCTACCCCAAACGCCTGATCGAAGTTGACCTGCCAATCAAGCGGATTTCCGCCCACGCCAGACGGGAAAAATCTATCCGTCACGGGCATATTTCCACCCTGCATATTTGGTGGGCGCGGCGGCCTCTGGCGGCTTGTCGGGCGGTGGTCTGCGCGGCTCTGTGGCCCGACCCGGCGGACGAACTTTGTCCCCGGCAGTTTCGGGAGGAGGCGGCGAGGCTGATGGTGGAGTTTGCCAAGAAAGCCGCGGCCGATAAAAAATTGGCGGACTCCTGCGAGACGGAAACCTGGAACCGCTGGCAGGTGTTGGCGAAACCGGAAAATCGGTTGGACCCCGGCAAACCGGAACATTTGAATATCCTCCGCCATCGGCTGTTGGACTTCATCGCCGATTTCGCCAACTGGGACAATTCCACCCAACCGGACTATTTGGAAACGAGTCGGGCTTTAACTCGGGTCGCCCACGAGTCTTTGGGGGGAATTCCGGGGAGTCGGCCCCTGGTGGTTGACCCGTTTGCGGGCGGCGGGGCGATACCGCTGGAGGCGTTGCGGGTGGGGGCGGATGCCTTCGCCTCGGATTTGAACCCCGTGGCAGTGTTGTTGAACAAGGTGGTTTTGGAATATATCCCCAAGTACGGACAGCAGTTGGCCGATGAGGTCAGGAAGTGGGGGGAGTGGGTCAAGGAAGAAGCCGAGAAGGAGTTGGGGGGATTTTATCCCGAGGACGAGGATGGAAGTACGCCCATCGCCTATCTCTGGGCGCGAACCGTCGTCTGCGAGGGGCCGGGATGCGGGGCGGAAGTGCCGTTGATGCGGTCTTTGTGGTTGGCGAAGAAAAAGAATAAATCCGTGGCGTTGAAGTTGATTCCGAGGCCGGAAGAAAAGCGGGTGGATTTTGAGATCGTCGAAAATGTCAAGGCGAAGGACGTGGGCGACGGGACGGTAAAACGGGGGTCGGCGACCTGTCCCTGTTGCGGGTTTACGACTCCGGTGGCGTCGGTGCGGAAGCAGTTGAAAGGGAGACGCGGGGGGGCGGACGATGCCCGGTTGTTTTGCGTGGTGACGACTCGGAAAAGTGAGAAGGGGCGGTTTTATCGGTTGCCCACAGAAACAGATTGGGATGCGGTGAGACGGGCGAAGGAGGAGTTGGAAAAGCGCAAGCGAGAACATCAGGGGGAGTTGAGCTTAGTGCCAGATGAACCGACCCCGAAAGGAGGAGGAAGCGGTGCAGGTCGGGCATTTTCTCAACGAAACTATGGAATGGATAAATTTGAAGATTTATTTACTTCTCGTCAGGCTTTGGCGTTGACGACTTTGGTGAAGCTGGTCAATGAAGTAGGGAAAAAGTTAGCCAATACTGAAGATGAAGGATTGGCGATCGCTGTTCAAAGTTTTTTATCTCTGGCAATTGACAAACAAGCAGATTACTTGTCGTCAATTTGCATTTGGCATCATCAAAACAGGGAAAAAGTAACCCATACATTTGCAAGACAAACAATTCCTTTTGTATCAGATTTTGTCGAAACTGTTTTTTTTGGCTCCGGCTCTGGAAATTGGAATGGTTTGTTCAAGTGGAGTCTCTTGGCAATAGAAAAAACTCAAAAAATTGTGACTACTGCTCAGATACAAGGAGTCAGTGCCATAACTCATCCCTTGCCCGATAATTTTTCCCAATGTTTTTTTTCAGACCCCCCTTACTATGATGCCGTACCTTACGCCGACTTATCTGATTTCTTCTATGTCTGGCTCAAGCGAACGCTCCCCCCATCTCTTAGTGTTTCTTTTAAGGATGAAATCACTCCCAAAGATGACGAATGCATTGTAGATGAGGTCAAAGGTAAAGATAAAACATACTTTGAAACACAAATGGCGAAAGCGATGGCGGAGGGATGCCGAATATTATCTGACGATGGTATCGGTGTCGTCGTCTTCGCCCACAAATCCACATCCGGCTGGGAAGCCCAACTACAGGCGATGGTCGATGCGGGTTGGACGATGACCGGTTCCTGGCCAATTGATACAGAAATGGGAACGAGACTCCGCGCTCAAAACTCAGCCGCCCTCGCCTCCTCCGTTCACATCGTCTGCCGCCCCCGCGACGGAGACGAAATCGGCGACTGGCGCGACATCTTACAAGAACTCCCCGGGCGCATCCACGACTGGATGCCCCGCCTCGCCAGCGAAGGAGTCGTCGGCGCCGACGCCATCTTCGCCTGCCTCGGTCCGGCCCTGGAAATTTACTCCCGCTACCCCAGCGTCGAAAAAGCCTCCGGCGAAATCGTCACCCTGCGAGAATACCTGGAAAAAGTCTGGGAAAGCGTCTCCAAAGAAGCCCTCGGCATGATTTTCGCCGATGCCGACGCCACCGGATTCGAGGAAGATGCCCGCCTGACGGCCATGTGGCTGTGGACTCTTTCCACCGGAACCCCCGACGGCGACACCGCCGACTCGGAGGATGACGGCGACGGCGACGACGACGCCCCCAAAAAAACCGCAAAATCCGGCGGCGGCTACAGCCTCGAATTCGACGCCGCCCGCAAAATCGCCCAGGGACTCGGCGCCCACCTGGAAACCCTCGCCCACCTGGTCGAAATCAAAGGCAAAACCGCCCGACTCCTCCCCGTCTCCGAACGTTCCGCCCACCTGCTGGGCAAAGACGGGGGGAAGGCGCCCGCCAAAAAGCGATCGTCCAAAAAAGACCAACAACTGAGCCTTTTCTCCACCGCAGAAACCGGGGAGGCGGATGCCGACTGGGGCGACACCGCGATCGAAACCCCTGGCAAAACCGTGTTAGACCGCATCCACCAAAGCATGATTTTATTCGCCGCCGGACGCAGCGAAGCCCTGAAACGCTTCCTCGTCGAGGAGGGCATCGGCGCCGACAAGCGTTTCTGGACCCTCGCCCAAGCCCTCTCCGCCCTCTACCCCCCCGGAAGCGAAGAAAAACGCTGGGTGGACGGGGTTCTGGCCCGGAAAAAAACCTTGGGATTTTAGAGACGTGAGGGGAAGTTATATCTTTTTTTTCAATCGTAAAATTGCAGAACACTTTGCGGAGGTCAAAACAGATGGATTCACGGCAACTGAGAGAAAAAGCGTCGAACCTTTTCGACCAGATGAAATGGGAAGAATCGATCGAGTATTACACCCAGGCGATCGAACTCGATCCGGACTACGGCGAGGCTTACCGGGGTCGGGGGGGGGCTTACTCGAATATAGGTCAACATTCCCGAGCCCTGCCAGATTTAGACCGCGCGATCGAACTCAACGACCAAGATGAAAAGGCTTTTTCAAACCGAGGATTGGTTCATTTGGCATTGGAAGATTACGACCGAGCGATCGCGGATTTTGACGCGGCGATCGTCCTAAAGCCGGACTACACAAGAGCTTTCTTCAATCGGGGGGTTACTTACTTTCAAATGAAACAGTACGACCGGGCGATCGCGAATTTTGACGCGGCGATCGAACTCGACAGCAACGATTCCCGGAGTTACTACAACCGGGGGGTTTGTTATTTAGAGTTAGAGGAATATAAAAAAGCTCTGCCCGACTTCTACCTGGCGACGACGTTGGCACCGAATGACAAAAATATTTACTACAAAAAAGCCGCGACCCACCTGCGATTAAAACAATATCAAGCGGCGTTCGAGGACTACAGCAAGATCGTCGAACTCGATCCGACCGAACAGGCCGCATACTGTCTTCGAGCCCAAATGTGGGCAAACTCGGGTCAATATACAGAGGCATTCGATGATTGGAGTCAAGTCATCGAATTGAACCCGGGACATGACGAAGCTTACACGCAGAGAGCCTTTTGCTGCATTCAAATGTTCCTGAATCCCGCCATCGCCGACCTGCAACAAGCCGAAAAAATTTACATGGAAACCAATCAGAAAGAAAAGCAGGAAGAAATCCGAAGCCTGATCGACTCTTTAAATCAAATAAAGTTCTAATATTTTTTCACAACAAATGACCGGCACTTTCACCATCAATTCCACCGGTCGCTCGAAGATTTTGTAAAAGTCATCCAACCCCCAATCATGCCGTTAAAACCCTGGCACAAAATCGAAGGACTCACCCCCCGCGAAGACCTGCGGGAGGGCAAACCCCAAGATACGGCCGAATTCGCCGTCCACCTCGACCAAGTGCGAGATCGTCGCGCCCCGGCGGACTACCAAAACCCGGAACGGTTTTTCGATCGCACCTACCTCACCAAATCCCTGACCGAATTCGCCGCCCTGGTGGTGCGCCGCCTCTCCGGGGAAACCGCCCAAACCCCCGCCATTTTCAACCTCTCCACCCAATTCGGCGGTGGCAAAACCCACGCCCTCACCCTCCTGTACCACCTCGCCAAGCAGGGGTCGAAGGCCGACCGGTGGACGGGAGTTCCCAAAATCCTCGCCAAAGCCGAAATGGAGTCCATCCCCGAAGCCGCCGTCGCCGTCTTCGTCGGCACCGAATTCGACTCCTTGTCCGGGCGGGGGGGCGACGACGGCACGCCCCGGCGGCAGACACCCTGGGGCGAAATCGCCTACCAACTGGGGGGAGAAGCGGCCCTGGCGGCGGTGGCGGAACAGGAGAAGCAGTTTATCGAACCCAAGGGCGACGTGATCCGGCAATTTCTGCCCGACGACAAACCCTGCCTGATTTTGATGGACGAAATCCTCAACTACGTCAGCACCTACCGGCAGAAGGGCTACGGCGATCGCCTCTACAACTTCATGCAGGCCCTCTCCGAAACCGCCCGGGGTCAAAATAACGTGGTGCTGGTGGTGTCCATTCCCGCCTCCGAAATGGAGTACACCGAAGCCGACGAAGCCGACGAAAAGCGGTTCAAGAAAATGCTCGACCGCCTGGGCAAGGCGACCATGCTCTCGGCCGAGTCGGAGACCTCCGAAATCATCCGCCGCCGCCTGTTTGAATGGAACGAAAAAGCCGTCACGGCCGACGGGAAAATCATGCTGCCCACCGATGCGATCGCCACCTGCAACGAATACGCCGACTGGGCGATCGAGCACCGCCAACAGCTTCCCAGCTTCCCCGTCGATGATGCGCTCGAAGCGTTCAAGGCGACTTATCCCTTCCACCCCTCCGTCCTCTCCGTCTTCGAGCGCAAGTGGCAGGCCCTCCCCCAATTCCAGCGCACTCGGGGCATCCTGCGGCTGCTGGCGCTGTGGGTCTCGAAAGCCTACCAGGACGGGTACAGGGGTAGCCGACGCGACCCGCTGATCGGCTTGGGAACCGCCCCCCTGGACGACCCGAACTTTCGGGCCGCCCTGTTCGAGCAGATGGGGCAAGAGCGCCTGGAAGGAGCCATCACCACCGACATCGCCGGCAAAAAAGAAGCCCACGCCCTCCAACTGGACGAAGAGTCGGTGGAGGCGATCAAAAAGGCGAGGCTGCACCGCAAAGTTGCCACCGCCATTTTCTTTGAATCCAACGGGGGGTGTACCCGCACCGAAGCCACCCTCCCGGAAATCCGCATGGCTGTGGGCGAACCGGATTTGGACATCGGAAACGTGGAGACGGTACTCGAAGCCCTGTCGGCCGAGTGCTACTACCTGAGCGTAAACCGCACGAAATATTACTTCAGCATCCACCCCAACCTGAACAAAATTCTTGCCGACCGCCGCGCCAGCGTCCGCGACGAAGCGATCGACCGCCGGGTTCGGGAGGCGATCGAAAAGCAGTTCGCCCCCGGGCGGGGACTCGTCCAGATCGTCCCGTTTCCCGACAAACCGGGCGACATCCCCAACCAGCCGACGCTGACCTTGGCCGTGCTGGCCCCGGAACACGCCGGGTCTGAGGAGGAGACATCGAAGTTTGTCGATGGGATGATCCGGGAGGTGGGGGCGTCGGCGCGGACTTACAAGAGCGCGTTGATGTTCGCGATCGCCGATTCGGACGCGACCCTGCGGGCGGATGCCCGGAAGCTCCTCGCCTGGGAAGCCATCCGAGAGGAAGAGTCCGACCGCCTGGACGAAACCCAGCGAAAACAACTCGCCGAAAGCTTGAAGAAAGCCGAGCGGGACCTGCGGGAAACGGTCTGGCGCTCTTACAAATATGTGATGCTGCTGGGCAAAGACAACCGGATTCGCACGGTCAACTTGGGGTTGATCACGTCGAGCGCCGCCGCATCCCTGCCCCGGTTGATCGTCGATCGCCTCCAGCAAGACGGGGACATCGAAGATGCGATCAGCCCCCGATTTTTAGTCCGCAACTGGCCGCCCGCCTTTCGGGAGTGGAGTACCAAAGCCATCCGGGATGCCTTCTTCGCCTCGCCGCAGTTCCCCCGCCTCCTCGACCCCGATGCCGTCAAAACGGCGATCGCGCGGGGGGTTCGGGACGGACATTTCGCCTACGTCGGCAAGGTGGGCGATCGCTACGACCCCTTCGAGTTCAAGAGTTCCCTGTCAGACGACGACGTGGAACTCTCCGAAGATGCCTTCGCAATCCAAGCTGAAGACGCGGAAGCTTACCAGCAACGGATTACCGACCCGCCCCGGCTGAGTGCGATCGTCATCTCGCCGGACAGCCCGACCCTCGAACCGGGACAAAAGCAGACCTTCACCGTCCGGGGAGAAGACCAATACGAGCGAGATTTTCCCGTGGCGGAAGTTCGATGGGGCGCGACGGGGGGAGAAATCACCGCCGAGGGCGTCCTGACGGCCGGGGAAGATGCGGGGAATTTCACCGTCACCGCCGCCGTGGGGGATATCCGCGCCACCGCCCCGTTTTCAGTCGGGAGGGTTCGCGAATCGGCGCGGCCGGAGTCGGCAAAAGTCGGCGAAAAAAGCGGCGATTACGACACCGCAACGGGCGACCCCGTTTCTCGGTCCCGGTCGCTGGAGTGGACGGGGGAAATTACGTCCCAGAAATGGATGAATTTTTATATGCGAGTTCTGTCTAAATTTGCCAACGAACAAGATTTAAAGTTGACGCTGCAAGTTCACTTTTCGGTGGAGGGAGACATCACCGAACAGCAGCGCGAAGAGACCCGGGTCGCCTTGGAGGAACTGGGCTTGTACAGCGAACTCGAATCTTGACATTTTCCAGTTCAAGGGGATGGGGGTGTCAACGTGGGATGACGGTGCCGGGGACAGAGCAATCCCGCGATCGCGCCTCACTCCCAACCCGAGAACCGCGTCAGCTAACACCGTTCATGTGGCTGGAAAATCCACCACCATCGACAACCATCAGGGAGAACCCAACTATGAACTTTATCTTTTTACCCGAAGGAATAACTGCATCTCTCAACCCCATCCTGACCCTCATCGCCCACAAACCGGAGGCGATCGTCGGGTGCGTGTTGCTGGCAGAAAATGAACCCGAATGCCTGCCACCCCAGTGGTTTATCGACGCGACGCTGGCGGACAACCCGGCAGAGGAGCTGTCGGAGCGAGAAGCAGATGGCGAAAAATTGGGCAGTCTGAGCGTCTTTCTCATCGTCAAAGAACCCGACAGCCTCCTTCAACTGACCGTCTTAGCAGCGGTCAACTGCTGCAACCTGAACGTCAGCGGTGCGGGGGGGAGAGGCGGTAAATCTATCCTGAAAGCCCTCGCCCAGCAGAACATCAGAACCTACCCCGCCGAGGTAGCTTGTCCGCCTCACTACTCAGACGATTCCAAATTACGTGAAGCAATGAAAAAAAAATTCGACCGGGGATTCGGTGTCGTCGCCAAAGATTGGCTACCCGAAAGCTGGGGATTTGAGCCTGTCAGCTACAGCAATTTTTAGGCGATCGCATTCAATCTCAACTTAACTATTGGAGGAACATCCAACCATGCAACAATTGAAATCGGCAGTCGGAATGGACTATACAAAACTGAGAGACTTGCTCTCCCAGAAGCAGTGGCGGGAAGCGGACAGGGAAACGAGGCGGGTCATGCTGGCAGTTTCCAAACGGCCGGAAGATGGGGGATTGACCCACAAAAATATCAATGATTTCCCTTGCGAGGACTTGCGAACGATTGACGGATTGTGGGTCCAATACAGCAACGGCCGGTTCGGCTTTTCCGTTCAAAAGGAAATCTATTTTAACAATGGGGGCCAGCTCGACGGCAAATGTCCGAACAATAAAGTGTGGTATCGGCTGTGCGAAGCTGCCGGGTGGCGGGTGAAGGGAACCTGGCTTTACTACGACGATTTAACCTTCGATACGTCGGCCCCACGCGGCCATCTCCCCTGCATCACATCTTGGGTGATGGATCTCCCCGTCCCCCCAATTCTTTGGTTTGTCCTGTGGGTCTTGGCTGGCTTGATCGGCGGGGGAATTGCGGGGGCGATTCTGTTGGCACTTCTATGGTTTGTGCAGTGGGTGATTTTGTGGATGTTGACTCGATTTCTCAGGGCGATCGGCATCCTGCGATTTCCCATCCGGAGTTTTTGGTGGAAACTGCCCGTCGGTGCATCGATACGCAGAGTTTGTTTGGTGTATGCCTCTCTGTTTCAGCGAGTAACGGCTTGCGGTCTTTGAGGAAATGGGAAAACAACGCACCTGTACCCCAAACGATGTTGGCCCGACACCACCCCTGCTATGAACGAACTCACCCATTCCCACCCGCCTTAGTCGCATCAGACGACTTACTCGCGATCCACGAAGCGCATCTATCGCACCCAATTTCCCACCCGAGAACAACGTCAGCTAACGCCATCCGAGGGGACGGAAGATAGCCAATCGAATATCCATGAATCAGGGAACAAAGCCATGCCACTGAGAGCCATTTTAGACGGACGAGAACTACTCGCCCCATTGCTATCCGATGAAGAATGGAATGCATTGAAACGCGGGAAAGCCAAAGTCACCTTGCCCTGCTGCGAAGCACGGGGGTACTTGAGAACATCGACACGCGGCATCAAGCACTTCGTCCACCAAAAGAAGGGCGAATGCACGTCCAAACCAGAAACGTGGCAGCACCGCCTTTGCAAGACGGAAATCGCCCGAGCCTGTCAAGCGATGGGTTACGACGTGAAGACGGAGGCGAGTGGAGAGAATTGGAGGGCAGACGTACTGGCGACCAAACAGATCGACGGCAAGTTGGTCAGGGTCGCCTTTGAAGTCCAGTGGAGTCACCAAACGCTGGAAGAAACCGAACGGCGACAACGGAAGTATGCCGAAGACGGGATTCAATGTTACTGGCTGTTCAAGAAGTTTCCGACTTCTGAACCCAGAAGAGACATCCCCATGTTTCAATTGTCGGTGAACGAATCCGAACAGCCCCTCGTCATTACCGACCGAAAATCCATGTATTCATTTTCCACAGCGGACAATCGGCGATCGTCAAAGTTGTCCGATTTTATCGCAGACATTTTATCCGGCTATTTTAAATTTTGCGAATCCTACCGATTTGAGAGGCAACAGAAGATTAGAATTCGATTCTTCCCGGTCAACTGTTGGAAATGCCGTCAAAAACATTATATTTATCACATTCAGAATCAACCCTGTAAAACACGCTGTGGCGAAGATTTTGACTTGCAGCAGGTCGCAATCGACCCTCAATTTCTCCCCGAGATTGTCGCCAAAGCCCGCGAATGTTTGGAGACTCCAAAAGCCAAACGCCACAAAATCAACATGGGCGCGATCAAACCCCGATACAGCAAGACCGTCGGGGATTCATACACTTCATTCGGCTGTCCTCGCTGCGGCGCAATCTTCGGCAACCACTTCTACTTTGATGAAATTTGCAACCTCGAATATGAGGAGACGGAACGCATCGACTTTGCCACAATTGTCGATCTCTCCTTGGAAGATAAAGACATTCCGCACTGGTGCTATTCCCGAACTCGGCACTTCTGTTGCAGTCCCGATTCATAGTTACACCAGATGATCAACCACGCGATCGCGCCCAACTCCCAACCCGAGAACGGCGTCAGCTAACACCATCCAAGGGAACGGAAAACTGCTCATAATGGCGATCGCCACCTGAAACACCAGCAAACACCAACGATTTGAGGTCTGAATGATGAATTCCGAATCCGACATCCCCATACAAAAGCCAGTTTCTATATGGAAACGTCCCATGTCCCTGAAACCGGGAGAACTGCTGCAAGGGGTGGCAAAAGGTGGAATTGCCGTCATATTCCAGAATTGGGAAAATGCGGGTGCAAGTGCGGTAGACATCCTCAAATCGCTGGACATCAATCCAAATGAACCCAGTGCGATCGCGTGGTTGTTGGTACAGCGATCGCTAATCGGAGCCATGTTGGAATTAGTTAAGGAACGATCGCTACAAACTGAACTTGACCCCCAGGAACTTCGCCAAACACTTGACCGTGAGTTAGAGAATCATCAGGAGCTGCCCAGGACGTTCTTCGATCGCCCCAAAGATCTCGATCTTCTTGACGCTGTTCGACAGCCCTACCAATCCTGGCTAGAATCTCAAGGTTTTGAACCCACGCACTCTGCCAACCTAGCCAAACGCCTGCCCAGCTATTTCGTCTTCGCCCTCCACCGAGAGTGGCGATCGAATCCCGCGACTTACGCCATTCTCACAAAAGAGCTGGACACGCCATTTGCCGAAGCGATAGACAGGGAGTTGGCTTGGAAACATTATTTAATTTGGTTGCAGCGTCGGGTGAATGAACCCATGTTTGAGGAAAGTTTCGGACTGGCAGATGTGTACATTCCCTTGCGGGGCTACTATGAAAAAAAATCATCCGAATCGCGAGAACCAGAAAATTTGAAATCCCCAAAAAAAGAGCGAGTCGCGATCGACCTGCACGAAACCCTCACCAATTGGGTAAAGAGGGCAGATAAAGAGGACGCGATCCGAGTCATTTGTGGTGGCCCCGGCAGTGGCAAGTCATCTTTTTGTAAAATGTTTGCAGCAAAACTGGCACAAGATGAAACCACACGAATCCTGTTCATACCACTCCATCACTTGAAAATACGCGACGCTTTGCAAGATGCAGTTCAAGATTTTATAGATACCGATTTGGATAACCTTCTGCCCCCCAATCCATTAACTAAGGAACACCAAGAATCCCAGGTATTACTCATCTTTGATGGACTGGATGAACTGGCAATGCAGGGAAAAGCTGCTTTTCAAGTCGCCCAAGACTTCATTACTGAAGTTCAAAGCAATCTCAACCGTTACAACCAAACAGAAGCAAAAATTTTAGTATTGATGAGCGGTCGGGATATTGTCGTACAGCATAATCAAACTTATTTCCGCAAAGAAGGTCAAATCTTACATCTCTTGCCCTATTCCCTAAAATCAGAAAAAGAATGGGGAATCTCATATATTGATGAACAACAGTTATTGACGACAGACCTACGCCAAGTTTGGTGGAAAAAATATGGAGAGCTGAAAGGGAAAGTGTATCAAGGTTTGCCCCCGGAATTAGATCGAGGAAAATTAGCCGAGATTACGGCTCAACCTCTACTGAACTACCTGATCGCCCTCAGCTATGACCGTCAAAGATTGGATTTTTCTGAAACCAACAATCTTAATTCGATTTATAGCGATTTACTCGATCGTGTCTTTGAGCGTGACTGGGAAAATTATCGGCACCCAACGCTAAACGCAATTGACAAGAAAGATTTTATTCGCATTCTCGAAGAAATCGCCATTGCCTGTTGGCATGGCAATCGTCGAACGGCAACAATCGCGCAAATAGAAAATCGCTGTAACTCTAAACTTCAAAAACTTTTAGAGGTCATGCGCTGCAACGATTCTCAAAGTGGAGTTACCCAACTGTTGACCGCTTTCTATTTCAGGCAAAGCGAACAATATGCGAGCGATGCCACGTTTGAATTCACCCACAAGACCTTCGGAGAATATCTCGCGGCTTGTCGGATTGTTTTACAACTCAAAAACACTCATGAAGAATTTCATCGGAAGCAAGACGACCCGGATAAGGGGTGGGATGAAAAACACTGTTTATCTGAGTGGGCTAAACTTTGCGGCCCTTCTGAAGTCGATCAATATCTCTTAACTTTTTTGAGGGATGAGATGGCACTACAAGACCCGGAAGAGGTGAAGCAGTGGCAACAAACCTTGTGTCAACTCATCGACTATATGCTGCGAAAGGGAATGCCAATGGAGAAGCTCGATCCCCGTCCCTCCTATTTTGAAGAATCTTACCAAGCCCGCAATGCCGAAGAAGCTCTCTTAGCCGCGCTCAGTAGCTGCGCTTATGTGACCGAGATAGTTTCAAATATCAAATGCTTCCAGCAACAGCCTGATGCGTTTGGCAATTGGCTGTCAAAATTGCAAGGACAGCGAACGAGTTCAAAGAACCGAACAGCCTTGATGTGTCTCAATCACCTGAATCTGAGTGGCGCTATACTTTTAATTAAAGACCTCTATAATTCCAATTTCACCAATACAAATATTGAATATGCAGAACTCAGAATTGCAAATCTTGGAGGTGCAAATCTTGAAGGTGCAAATCTTAAAAATGCAGCATTAAGAAGCGCAAACCTTGAAAATGCAAACTTGACAAATGCAAATCTCGAAAAGACAGAACTTAGTGGTACAAAGCTAATGTTCGCAAAACTCGGAAATGCAAACCTGAGAAGTGCAAACCTCGAGTTTGCAGATTTAAGGAATGCAAATCTAAAAGGTGCAGACTTTACCGATGCAAGATTATATCGTACAAATTTTCGAGATGCAAATCTTAGTTATGCAAATTTTAGAAATGCGGATCTTAGAAATGCGAACCTAACTGATGCACGCAAGTATCACGCAAATTTTCAAGATGCTATCTTGCCCGAGAATTTTAATCCTTGAAAAAATTTAATCGATTACTATCAAATCAGAAAACCAGAAAACAATCAATCTAAACTGACATCTTCAACCACCTTGCCCTGTCAGCTAACGCCATCCGAGGGACGGAAAATCACCCGAAAGCGCAATGGGTACACTTTGCGGATCGCCCCACAGGAAACCCAAAACCCCCACCTGCAAGAACATACGGCACTTTTCAAAGTCGATGAGAGACGCTGGAAAATTCAAAGTCCCCCTTGCTAAGGGGGATTTAGGGGGATTTTTTCGACTCAATCCCCCCTCTCGCCCAAAACCCGATCGCGGATCTCGATCAGCACCTCCTCGCCGATGCCCAAATCTCGGGCTAACTGCGTCAGCGTCCCCTCATTCGTCTTCTCCCCCTTCGCCAACGCCCTAATAAACGCGATCGCCAGACGGTTCCCCTCCTGATCCGGATTCTCATACTTCTGAGTCCCCAGGGGGGGCGGAGTCTTGGTGGCGATCGCGTACTCCAGCAGGAACCCCGCCAGATTCGCAACCGATCGGTTCTCAAAATTCGCCCGCCTCACCAACTCCTCATAAACCCCAAGCGGCAGCGTCACATGAACCTTTTTGCCCCTCGGCGGAGTTGAGCCAGTCATATTCCAACCTTCATCCAAACTTTCGCAAACTCCCCTCAATGGTACTATTTAGCGCCCATCGGGGTACACGCTCCCCCACTCCATCCCCAAACGGGAAACAAATAAAACCTGAAAGGGTATTGACAGTACCTATATAGGTACACTATAGTCAATCATGTTCACCCCAACCCCTTCAGAGCGGGGCGAACCATCCACCCGAAACCCAACTCACCGCCATGACACAACCCCTCACCGCCGAAGTCGTCCCCGCCGTGCGGCTCAAACAGGGGAGCGATCGCGGCCCCTACATCGAACGCCGACAACTGGCCAGAAACCTGGGCAGAAGCCCCACCACCCTCAACAAATGGGAAAAATGGGTCATCTACCACGTCCCGGACTACCGCCGCTGGTACGTTCCCAGAGCCGCCTTCAACCTCTACCAAGCCTGGGTACTCGAACAGGTCAACCAATTCTACGAATCCCTGCCCCGCAGCGCCCCCGCCGCCGCCATCGCCGACTACATCCAAAACAACGCCAGCCAACTCACTCAGGAGCAATACTTCAATGAACTCGCCCAAACCCTCCAAAGCGACCGCAGCAACCGTATCGAAGTCGCTTAAAGTCCCCGAATCCCTCGTCCTCAAAATCGCCCTCGATCGCGGCTTCAACCCCGACACCCTCGCCCCCGACGAAGTGACCGCCATCCGACAGGCGATCGAACAGAGTCGAAACCAGACGACCGAGCGGAGTCGAAGTCAAGACCCCCACCGCAACACCCTATCCGGCGAGCCCGCCCCCCCCGCCGACGGCCAAGACCTTCTCAACCTAGAAGAAACCGCCGCCACCCTCAAACTCTCCCCCGAAGAAACCACCGCCCTCGTCCGCTCCTTCGGACACGACCCCGATCGCATCCCCCGATCCGAAGTCCTGGCCCTCCTCGACATCAAAGACGAAGCCCTCGCCCACCTGCACGACCGCGATCGCCGCATCGAAAAAGCCCGGGCCCTCGACAGCATCACCGCCGGGAACGCCGCCGAAATCCTCGAAATCGCCCACCGGCGCGGAGAACGCCTCGGAGATGCCGCCTCCAAAGTCGAACAAACCGCCTTCCTCAACGCCCGCCTGCGGGGACAACAATCCCTCTACCACCTGGAAACCGCCATCGACTCCAACGCCAAAACCGGGCTGCTGACGGAGTTCGAGGAACGGGGAAACGGCCTGTCCCCCGACGACCTGATCCGACAAATGGGGGAGGAAGCGACCCGGCGACGCAACCGCGCCGACACCCTGCGACGGCAGCAAACCGCCGAAGACTGGACGACCCGACTCAATCCGTAGAATCCCGCCTCCAAAACATCGAAGAAGCGATCGCCCGACTCCAACACCAACTCGATCGCGCGATCCGCGACAGCGCACCCCACCACCCAGACAACATCCGACCCATGAAACACCTGCTATCCCATCTGCAAACCCTGTGGCGCGAACTCAGCGCCGCCCGATCCCCCGCCCTCGAATTGCAGTTAACCGGGGGGATGTTCTGACCCGCCCCTTTCCATCTCAGCCCCCACAGGAGGTCAAAATAATGGCTTGGTACGACAGCATCGGCAACTTTTTCGGCAACATCTTCAACCTCGGCGGGAACTCCCCCACCGGAGGGTACGACATCGCGGGCGACCATTCCAGCGTCCCCAATTCCATGATCGACGGGAGCTACCGCCCCACCTCCCCGGCCGGCCCCGGCGTTTACCTCGACGCCTCCAGCCAACTGATCCGGGCCTGGGAAAGTCGCGGCTGGGCCTGCGACGACGGCTTCATCGCCGAACTCCAGGCGATCGACCGGGAGGGAAAAAAAGTCGCCGCCAACTCCGGCAAAGCCCGGAAACTGCTCAAATCCATCACCCGATCGGAAACCACCATTTCCAAAAACGCCACCGCATCCATCCTCACCACCGCCCAAGGAACCGCCAAACAGTACCGGCACAACGAAAAACTCCTGACCGGGTTGGACAACGTAGCCGCGAACATGGCCGTCACCCGCGCCACCCGCGACCTGGAAATCGCCAAAGCCCGGGAACAGAAACGACTCCGACTCGAACGACGGCGGCAGTCCATCCGGGGCAACTCATCGATGGGACTCCCCCATCCCCGCACGGTTGCGCCCGTGCGCTTCGGACAGAGAACCAACTGAGGAGGTGAACGACCGTGGCACGTTTTGGAATGTTCGGCGGACTGCTGCTGGTGGGCGCCAGTTCCGGGCAACTGCTCACCCTGCTGCTCAGGGCCTCCGCCATCGGGGGGTGGCTCTACTTCGGCATCGTCGCGATCGCCCTCCTGTCCCTGAGCCTGGGAGTCGCCCACCCCGACCGCCTGGGGGGACTGTTCGCCACCTCCCCCCTCATCTTCAAACTCGGCGCCATCGCCCTGACCGCCACCGCCGCGATCGGCCTTCTGTGGGGGATCTTCTGATGATTTCGACCCGAGACTGGCAGCAAGCCTTCCTGCAATGGCTCTCGGACCACGAAGCCTCCGTCTGTTCCCTCGTCAGCATCGGCATCGGCACCGCCGGACTGTGGTGGGCCTCCCTCAACCCCGGCATCAACCCGAACCGCTTCTGGGGGGTCGGCATCGGCTGGCTGGGGGGAACTGCCGCGATCGCTTACTCCATCCCCGGCATCCGAGAAACCGAACGCAGCCTGATCCGCCGCGACATCGAGGACGGATGCTTCGACATCGTACAGGTGAGCGAACTGGCCGAATGGGAAAACGAATTCCTCCCCCCGCCGGACATCGGATGCGGCCCGGACATCGCCTCGCCCCCACCCCAGGCCGAAATCGGGGAAAGCCGGGAGATCGACTTCTACAACCCCGCCGACATCCCGGACGAAGCCTGCGGAATCATCCTGGGCGGCAACTCCGGCAGCGCCAAAACCCTCCTCGGCGCCGGCCACCTGGCGGGTTTGCTGACCCGAGATCGACCCGCAGAAGTCATCGTCTTGGACCTGCACGCATCCCGAAACCCCATTTGGGAACAGATGGGCTACCCCCGAATCGTAGACGACCCCCGAGAAATCTTCGCGATCGCCCGGTGGTTCATCGACGAAATCGAACGTCGCAAGCGAACCCTCGCCCACCCCATCGTCCTTCTCATCGACGAAGTGAACGACACCCTGAGCGAATTGGAATACCTTGACGAAATCGACCCCCTGCCGGGAAAACGGAAGCGGTCCAAGATCTTCTCCTACGCCCTCCGCAAACTGGGAAACGCCCGCAAATTCGACATCATCCTCATCGCCTTCATGCTGTCCCACAACACCGAGGCGATCGGCATCGACGGCAAATTTCGCAATAACTTCCTGCTCATCTTGACCGGCAGTTCGGCCCGCGCCGAAGGCGAAACCAAACTGAAACACGCCACCCCCGAATACCGATGGCTGCAAACCGCAGCCTACCCCTGCGTCGTCAGCGGGTCCGCCCCCTTCCAGTTGATGGAACATCCCACCCACAAGCACCACACCGTTTACCGCGCCAAAGGCAATGCGCCCCAGCACCTCATTCACCCCCACTTTCTCAACCTTCGCACCGTACCCGACTTCAACGAATCAGCCGAACTAACCCCGTCCGGAACCCGGAAAAACCCCAAAGGCGACCCCAACCCGAGGGCGATCGACCTGGAAAAACCCCCCCTCAACCCCAACTATCCCGACCTGTCACCCGAACAGATCCGCATCCTGGAGTGGATTGTCAACAACGGCGCCGAAGCCAGACTCGGCGAACTGATGCGATCCATCACCATCACCACCAACGGCGAGAAATGGACAAAAGACAAATTCCTCATCGCCGTGCGGTGGATGGAAGACAAAGGCTACCTGACCTCAGAACCCGACGGAACCAGCCTTTGGCTGCGAGTCACCCCGACCTGATCTCAACCGTGGTGTGGTGCCGTGGTCGCCCCATCCAGAGCCACCTCTGGGGGCTTCCTCCAACTCGCCACACCACGCCACACCCCCATCGAACCCCCGCCATGAAAAATATCACCGAGACAAACCAGCAACCGAGAAAGTCATCCCGGTTCGGACTGTTGAAAACCCTGTTCGTCAGTTCCATCGCACTCGCTTCCTTCGGAGCCATCATATTCGGATGGAGCGACAGGAAGAAACCCGCCCCCGTCGAGCCTTCTTTCACCCAACATCCGGAAGAACAGCCACCACCCAAGCTTCTGATTCCCGGCAATGCCAATCAAGTGATCTGCACCCTCAACGGCGGTAAGGAAAGCTGCTTTGCAGACGACTACTTGCCCTGTCAAGCATTTCGTATCGTAGACGGCGAATCCAAATGCATTCACCGCAAGTCAGCCGACACCCCGGCATCCGAACCGACAGCCGAACCCAACACAAGCAACCCGGAAAAAACTTGCTCCAGCGGACGTTTATTCAACGGAAGTTGCTGGGAAAAACACCGATAGTACAGAGTCGATCGCAGCTCCAGTAGAGTTCACCTAGTTTGGTACACAGCATTCAGTGTGAACATTCCAGGAGTACACAGCATTTGCTGTCTTCTAAACAAGAGGTCGAAATTCAAATGCTAGATTCGATTTTTCCACAGATTTACGCTGCCCAAAACTTGCGGAGAACCCCCATGTATACTGAGAAATCAAAAATATGAATTTCAGAGAACCCCCATGTATACTGAGGAATCACAAAAACCCCCATGTATACTGAGGAATCACAAAAAAAATTTTCGATTTATATCCGTTACGTATCTATCATGTTTGTGTTATTGCATAAAATCAAAAATATTGCTAAACTGAGAATCATCCCGCCAGACATATATCGAGGAGAGGGAAATGGCAAAACAGAGGAGAGTCGCAATAGAAAACTTCAACTGTCGGATGACCACAGAGGACTTCGACAGGCTGAATCTCTATGCCGCACTGAGGAAAGTTCCCGTCGCCACCATCATCAAAGAGTGGATCGCCCAAATACCACTGGGTGAAACAGAAGCCCCCCAAGCCACCGAATTGGACTACAGAGCCAGAGGAGGACACGGCGAACGCTTTGAGTACCTGAGAGCGTACCGCGACAAACAGCGCCAGAAGTGCGCTTGAGCAAAAAAAACGGGAGGTTGGTAGCCTCCCCAAAAATTAAAACTTTTCGAGCGACCTATTGAGGTCGCACATATTCATGTTAAAACGAAATACTTTGCAAGGGCAAGCTTTTCTTTGCCCATCACACGCCTATTGTACCCCCAACCAGCGGTGGAAAGTAACGGTACAGCGTTTGTTAATGGCTCCCGGATTGAGCAAAGGCGATCGCGTTATTCTGACGAGCCTGCTTGACCGAATTTCCAAGGCAGACCAGGCAAATCGACCCTTTCAGCCCTATCCCAAGCACATCGCAGACATCGAGAAAATTCAGAAAAAGCTGGGAGGTGTGCGATGAACAAGCCTTCTACCCAAGAACTAATCGCGGGACTCTCCCAGATTCCCGACAGCTTCATCCTCACCCCCGTCAGAGGCAGCAAAGCGCCCTACCGGAAAAACTGGCAACACGAGAAACCCTGCGATCGCGACACCATCGAAAAAGACATCGAAACAGGACGGGCGAAAGGCTACGGACTCAGAACGGGCGCTATCTCCGGCGGAATCGTAGCCGTAGACTGCGACGGTGAACCCGCCCATAAACTGGCCGAATCGTCGGGGGGATTGCCACCGACCGTCAGTTTCACCAGTAACAAGCCCGGACGCGCCCAATACCTGTACCAGATTCCCGAATCGGAATGGGGCAACGTCGAAACCCGCAAAATCAAGACGGGACAGAAAGGCGACGACGGCAAAGAGGTGTTGCTGGAATTGCGGTGGAATGGCTGCCAGTCGGTGTTACCGCCATCAGTTCACCCCGAAACCGGACAATATCAATGGATTAACTCCCCAGGGGAAACCGCGATCGCCGAAGCCCCCCGGTGGGTCATCGAGCAAATGCGGGACAACACGGGGCGGACGGAAACTCCCCTGCTCAACAGCATCACTTCTGACGACATCCCCCTCACCATCTGCCTCGCGATCGAAACCCGGAATCTGATCGAATCCGGGTCGCCAGACGGACGGCGTGGCGACGACGCGATCCGGGTCGCCCAAGACCTTTTGGGGACATATGAACGGCTGCAATACCTGGGGTATCCGGTGAAAGACCGCCCCGAAGATCTGTTCGAGCAATATTGCGATCGCTGCAATCCGCCACTCGAACCAGAACGGCGCAAGTCAACCTGGAAATCGGCTCAACGGCGCAACCCAACCCCATGCCTGAGCGATGACAAGATCGAGAACTGCGTTCGAGCCTATTGGAAGCAACTCGCCGACCCATCGGGGGTTCGCGGCGGAAAACCATCTCAGAGCGACAGATCCTTTTCCCTCATCAAAGGGGGCAAAGACAACGATTTGGAGGAAGCGATCGAACAAGTCATAGAGTCCGGCGCAAGTGGCGCCCAGTTAAAAGCCACTCTCGCCAAAATCGCACAAGCGACAGGTATTTCACCGACAGAGGTTTACAGAATTTACCAAGCCCGGATTGATGAAATAGAGCAGGAAGAAACCAGAGAAGAATGCAAGCAAGCAGTCGAGGAACTCCTGAGCTTCCAACACAACAGCCTTGAAGTCGAGAAATTTCTGCCACCGGCACTGCACCCCATCTTCCAAATCTATCGAAGGATGGCACTCAGACCCGAGATTGCCTTAATGCACCTCATAACGGCAACTGCCTCGCTGCTGCCACCCGAGTCAAGGATTGACTTACTTGACTACACCAACCACAGCGAACCTTTCATCCTCTTTACTTTGGTCTGTGCCGTACCGTCCCAGCGGAAGACACCAGGACTCAACCAAATCATCTCCAAACCCTTCAAGCAACTACAGAAGGAACTCAACGAACGGCACGAACTCGAACATCGGGACTGGAAAAAGCGCCAGAAACAGGCGGAAGATGCAGACAAACAGTTTGACGAACCCGAGCCACAGTTGAGACTCCTGGCCATACATAGGGCAACTCAAGCCGCACTGCGTAACCTACTCGCCCACAATCCCCGGTGGGGGTGTCTCCTAGTAGCCGATGAGTTTTCGGGAGAAATGAGGAACATTCAGAAATCCTACAACCAAGGATTTGCCGAGGACATTCTCAGCCTCTACAACGGTGACGGACGCATTGAGGCGAAAGCCGAGGAAATCGCCAGCAACACGACCCACTCCAACTTCAACCTCTGTGGGAACATCCAACCCGAAGTATTCGAGGAGTTCTCCAACGGACGGAACGACGCCTCCGGCTGGTGGTCAAGGTTCTCCATCATCCGCCAACCCATATCCCCCATGCACATCCCCGAGACGCGGGCGGAACGAGAGAACCTCCCAAAACTCAACGTCCAGGAAACACTCGTCGAGTTTTACCGCCAACTGCTCAAAATTTCGGAACCCGTGCAACTGCGACTGTCTGAAAAAGCCCAAGACTACTTCGCCCGGGTTTACAACAGAGCAGATGTCCGTAGAGTAGAATACGCGGAGAAAAACCCGGCGATCGCCTCCCAATGGGGCAAGCTCCCCGGAAAGGTCGGACGAATTGCGGGCAACCTCCACATCATCCACTGCCTCGGACAGGGACAGCCCATCACTGAGGAAATCAGCCCCTCAACCCTAAAACTAGCCGTAAAACTAGCCAAGTTCCTGATCAATGAAATCACCAGTGTCTACGCCGAAGCGGACAAGGACAACCACGAAGCACTCCTCTCCCATATCGTCACCTTGTCCCAGAAACGGGGAGCGGTCAAAGCCAGCGACTGTCAGCAGCGGATACGATCGCTCAGAGGAGTGAAACCCGACCAAATTCGCGCATACTTCGACAAACTCGCCGAGATAGGCCTCGGAACCATCGAAGGGTCCGGCGCTCGAAGGAAATTCAAAGCGGATGAGTCTGCCGACCCCAAAATTCTAGACGCCAGACCGGACTCTAGACCCACTCTTGACACCGACACCGACACGCCAGAATCCCCGCCAGACAAGGAACCTAGCCCCCACTCTAGACCGATAGACACAATAGACGCACCCGCAGATCCGAAAACTGGTGCGACTTGCGGCGAGCGGAGTCGAACCGCCCCCAAACCCGACAACACGCTCACCGCCACAGACCGCAACGGACAGGCGATCGCAGTTGGGGACACCGTGACCTACCTCTCCTCCGATGACCCCAAATGCCCGTGGAATGGCAAGCAGGGAATTATCAAGGAAATCCACCCAAAAAACAACGGCAAGACGTTCGTCGAAGGAAAGTTCCTCAGTCGGCAGGACAGTCCCTTCTACACCCCATCCACCAACCTGGAGCGGTTTGAAGACACGGGACAAGCCTTGACGACTTAGCCCCCCACCGGAAACACCATTTCAATCAAAAACCATGAAACAGACTTCCCCACGCCGCAAGGGGAGGGTCGGAGTCTCCTGCGACAAAAACAGGCTCAGACTGTCCCTACCCAGACAACTGTTCGACGGAAAGCAGAAGCGCATTTCCCTCAACCTCACCTGCACCCCAGCCAACCGAAAAATCGCCGAGGAAAAAGCCCGGTTCATTCAAGAGGAAATCGAAGCCGGCCGCTTTGACTACTCCCTGGAACGGTACAAAATCAAAGCGAATCCCGAACCCCCACCCGGTAAACCCACGCCCAAACACGCCACCCTCAGCGGTCTGTACCAACGCTACATCGACACCAAAAAGTCAACAGCCAGCCCCGGAACCTGGAAAAACGGCTACTTGGTCATGTCGCGCCACATCGAGCGATCGCCATTCCGCGACACCGAGATAACTGCCATTCTCGGACAGGAGGTGTACGACTGGGCCATCGAGAAACTCACCCCCGACACCACATCCCGGTTGATGACCCAACTCAACGCCTGCTACGAGTGGGCGATCGATCTGCGACTCGTCCCCGGCCCATCTCCCTTCAACCGCTTGAGCAGAAAAGCCAAGAAACACATCAAAAAATCGAAAAAAGGAGACATCAAACCCTTCACCACCGACGAACGAGACGCCATCATCCGAGCCTTTGCCGAGAGCCAATACTCCAGCTACCTGCACAACTACGTTCGCTT
Organism: Lyngbya sp. CCY1209; assembly: GCF_035615495.1. GTDB lineage: Bacteria > Cyanobacteriota > Cyanobacteriia > Cyanobacteriales > Microcoleaceae > Limnospira. The sequence goes on from NZ_JAJENU010000599.1 coordinate 32,262, forward strand.
CTGCTTCTTCACCGGCTGCCGTCCCTCAGAAGCGATCGCCCTCCGATGGTCCGACATCGCCCCCGACCTCACCCAATTGACCTTCCAGAGCGCGATCGTAACCGGAAAAGGCGGTCGAAAACGGTGCGACAAACTCAAAACAGAACCCAGCCGCGAATTCCCCTGCAACAACCAAGTCCAAGCCATTCTCAGGGATGTCCGAGAGCGATCGGTGTACCGTCGAACGTCGGACTCAAAAATCGTGTTCCCCAGCAAGAGGGGAGTCATCCTCGATATCGGCAACTTCCAACACCGACACTGGAAACCCATCCTGGCCGACCTGGGCATTGAATACCGCAAACCCTATCAAATGCGCCACACCTTCATCACCCTATGCCTCGAAGCCGGGGTTGAGGTCAAAGATGTCGCCCACCTCGTCGGCAACTCACCCGAAACAATTTACAAGTTCTACGCAGGCAGAAAGCAGGGGTTATCAGTCCCCGAACTTTGAGGCGAATTTTGAGGCGAATTTGAAATTCCTCCGGGACTGTCGCCAGCCCCAAATCCCTACATGGAAAGAGTTTCAGCCTTTTTTTTTAATTCGATTCGTAATCGAGCGGTCAGGGGTTCAAATCCCCTCATCGGCTTCAATCTATCGGGGTTTTGGGGACTCGCCCAACCGGTTTTGACGATCATTTGACGATCATTTGACGATCCGATCTTCAGGGATCGTCAAACCGAAACCGACCCCACCCCCCATCGGCGCGATCGCCCCCACCATCACTTCGATCGCTCCCCGGCACTTCCACACCCCCCGACGATCGGCCACGCTTTGTAAGAACTCCCCCCGGGGCGATACCCAACACCGCCGATCGCCGATCGCCCCCCTACCCCCGTCCGTCACTCTTATCAATGTACATTGATACCCGGGCGGTTTTTTGAATGATTTAATAATCCCCACCCCGGCGAAACTGGGGTGGGGTGCGTCTCAATATGTGTCCGGTTTTTGGGAGATGTATCGGGACGGGTCGGGGCGATCGCGGCTATCCGTCCCAACACAAAAATCAGCCCCCCCCAACCTGCTGGAACTTACCCAACACTGCTAGAGTCCCTTTTAATGCCCGCCCTGGACTACCCCCCAAAATTTTCACGATCGGCGACCGCCACGCCTCGGACGGTTAGCTTCAACCCCCATCAGATTGAGGGCCTTTTCTATCTCATCCTTGATCGCGCCGCCGTTCCCTGCCTTCACTTCAAAGGCGGACTGGAGGGCATCAATCACCTGCTGGAAGATCGGGTCGGGCGTCGGGTCACTTTGCGGCCGCCCGTTGCCGTTGCTGTTGGGTGCCGCCTCGATCGCTTCCCCCCGATCCATCTGTCGGGCGATCGCCAGTAGCGCGGGTGCAAATTCGGCGGGGACCCGGATCGGGACGGTCGGGGTGTGGTCCCATTTCGGTTGTTTTAACCCACTGGTGTCGGGGTTGTAGTTAGCCATACTGCTCATAGCTCTATCTTTGTACATTGATACATCTATCATTGTACATTGATACGGGTCAAGCGTCCCTTGTCGGGGTGTTGGGTATCGCCCTACGATCCGTCACACCACCCGGTTGCTACCTGGCAATATTACCCAATCAATGTACATTGATACGCGGACGGGCGATCGCCTTCACGTCAGACGTGCCAACTGGCAACAGTTCCCCAACCGCGTCTGTCCGTGTCGCTGGCGGTGGTGGTGTCGGTTCATCCATTTTTGTTGTGTGGGGTCACACCCCTACCCCTAATTTACATATTCAGCCATTTTGATGGATCTGATGGATCGTGAGGTCTGTAACGCCTACGGTGAGCATTTTTTGGGTACGATCCATCAAGCAAATTTTGATGGATCATTGATGGATCTGATGGATCGTTGGTGGGCAAAAAAATGGCCCCCGGTCTGGTGCGATCGGGGGTTGGTGGGGGGTAGGGATTTGCACTCAATGTCCTATATGTTAGGACTCAATTGAGTGCAACGACACGATTTTTGGCTTAAGGAAACAGCCAGAAGTCTTGAGAATAGAAGACCGAAACAACGGAGAGGGTGGGATTCGAACCCACGAGGAGCTTACGCCCCTAACGGATTTCGAGTCCGTCGCAATCGACCATCTCTGCCACCTCTCCAATAGGGCAAGTCAGTCTACAATTTTAGCACGGATTTTGGGAAATAGCAAGAGCCACGGTGGCGGAGGAAGCCATTCCCCATTCCCCATTCCCCATTCCCCATTCCCTACTCCCTACTCCCTACTCCCTACTCCCTACTCCCCACTGCCCACATCAGCCGTCAGGGCGGGGGAGAAGCCTTCGTTGGGAGTCCATTGCAAGGCTCCATCTCGGGCGGTCCAGAAGAGTTGAATTTGGCGACTTTCGAGGGCTTGGGCGGTTTCGGGGCTGACGGTGTTGGAGGAGGCGATCGCGACTTTGGGGTTAAGGGTTTCAAGGAGATCGGGGGCCAAATAGTCGCCGGACCACCAGAGTATGTCGATTTCCGATAAATTGTCATTTTGGGTGAGCAACTGGGATTGGTCTTCGAGGGAACTTAGCCCGAGTAGCAGCCAGCGCCGATCGCCCAATATCAACTCCAACACCGGAATGGTCGCCTCGATCAATTTGACCCGAGTCGCCCCCAATTCCAAGGGATTTTCCAGTTGCAAGGACAAATACAGGCCGTTGCGGGCGGCGAGAGTTTCCTGGATGGTGTCGGCACTGAGTTTGAAGGCATCTTTGGGGGCGGGGGTGTCGTAGAAAATCCGGACGGGCAATTCCTCCAAAAGCGGGAGCCAGCCGATATTCAACCGCAGTTCGGGGTGGGTGGCGATCGCCCAGTCGATCTGGTTGACCCCCTGCTCGATCAAAAAGGGCAGTATCGTATATTCCACCGTCTTTTCGTCCCCGCTGTTGAGCAACAGGACGCGATCGCGATCTTGAACCACCAAAATCGGCTTGTCGGCGGCGGCCAGCACCGTGACGCGAAATTGGGTGAATTGGGCGTAGGCCACCGGAACCGCCACGATCGCGATCGCGACCAGGACGCTCGCCGCCACGGGATAAAATCCGATGCTCCGGCGTCGGCGATGCTGTTTTCCCCGACTCCGCGCCTCCCGCAGGCTTCCCCAGGCCCACATCGCCACATTGATACAGTACAGGGCGATCAGTTGCACCAGCGACAACCCCCCCACCGCCACCGAATTTCCGGGCAGATTGCCGAACCATTCCACCATCGAAATCAAGCCCTGCAGGGGGTAATACAGCGCCAGAGCCATCTGAGAAGCCCCCCAGGGCCAGACGAGGGCAACGAGGGCCGTCAGCATTCCCCCGAGCGTGATGAGGGTGACGAAGGGGACCGCCAAAATATTAACCAAAATGCTGTAGGGCGACACCAGGTTGAAGACGTAAATTTGTAGGGGGAGCGTCCAAACCGCCGCTGCCACGGGGACGGCGATACCGGTGGCGATAACCGGGGGGAGCCACCGGAGCGATCGCATCAGCGGCGGGACTGTCACCAACAGCCCGAACGTCGCCAAAAAGCTGAACTGAAATCCGAGATTGTGAATCAACAGCGGATTCCACAGCAGCAGCAGCACCGCCACCCCCAACAGCACCGCGAGTGGGCGCACCCGCCGGTCCATCACCAAACCCACCAACGCCGCCACCCCCATCAGCGCCGCCCGCAACACCGAGGGCGATCCTCCCGTCAATCCGACGTAAAATAAAAGTGCGATCGCCCCGATCCCCAACCGCAAACCGGGCGCCAACCCCACCGTCAGCGCCAAAATCACCCCCAGCAGCAGGGAAACGTGAAACCCGGATGCCGCCAGGGTGTGGGCCAACCCCACCTCCACGAAGCGATCGCCGATATCCGGGGGAAGATCCACCGCCCGCCGCCCCAGCACCATCCCCGCCAGCAGCGTCCCTTTCGGCACACCCAACCGATAAACCTGGGCGCGGAGAATCCGCTGTCGCACCCGCCACCATCCCCAGGCCTGCTCCTCCTTTTGCACCAGATAGCGCCCGTACATCCCCGCAAACGCCCCTCGCCGCGCCAGATAGCGTCTGAAATCGAAGCCGCCGGGGTTGAGCGCCGCCTGGGGCGTGTAAAGCGTCCCCGTCACGGCGACCGTTTCGTTGGGGTGCAGGCCCGTCCCCTGCAAAACCGGCACGGTGACGTAGAGTTTCCCCGACACGGGTTTGCTGACTTCGATGGGGCTCTGAGTGCTGGTAATTTCGTTAATTTCCCTCGTCCGCAGCCAAAATTGGGTATTGCCGGAACGGGTGAGGCGGGGGGAACCCTCCACCTTTCCCCGCACGGTGATCAGCAGATCTTCGACTTTGCCCCCCGACACAATATATTGGCTGATATCGTCGGGCGCCGGTTCGGGGGTTTGCATCTGGAAATACAGGGGGGCGAGGACACCGACCAATCCCACCCCCAACCACGCCATCGGCTGGATCGGGGGCCGGGGAACCGCCTCCGGCGGGGGGGCGAGGGCGGAACCCCGCTTCCGCCCGATTTGGGTTTTCGATCGCCGGGAAGAAGCCAGACGACGCCGTCGCAACTGGTACTGCCACAGAGTCGTCAGGACTGCCATTCCCACCCCCACCCCCAGGAGGACGTAGCCCCCCCAGGGAAATGGGGCAACGAGCAATCCGAGAATGTAGGCCAACCCGAGGGCGATCGCTGCCGTCTGATTCATCGCGATAGATTTAGATGGACAAGCCCAATTTTAAGCCCAAGACCGTGTGGACCACCATCAACAGCAAAGCGACGCTGCCGATGTAGGCGTGGGCCATCCGCCACCCTTCCCGATCGCCCCCAAATTGACTCAGGGAGATAGCGCCGTTGACTCCCAAGAGCCCCAAAACGGCCGTACCCGTCCAAAAGTGGGGACTTTCAAAAATCGGTTCCCCCTGCATCACCAGAGACAACAGGCCGCCGATAAAGCCCAAAGCCATAAATAGAAACATCCACGGCGCGAGTTGGCGGTGTCCCGAACGGCTGGCGATCGCGGCCTCTTTGTCCGCCGCCAAACGCCCCCGCCACCCGGTATATCCGACAAAACTCCCCATCACGAAAATGACGATACCCATCATCACCGGGTGTCCCCACTCGATGACAGGTTCCGGCAGGTTGAAACCCGCAAAAAAATCCGCGATCGGCTCCAACAAAGCCCTCACATCCATGTTTCCTCTCTCAGCATCAATTTTGTCGATCCAGATTATAGTATTTTTTGAGATTCTCGCAGTTTTCGGCCTCGGAGTTGAGAGCGGAAAATTTCACCACTCCAGGCACTCCAGGACACGGAGAAATCACTCACCTCAATCCCCCAAATCTTGAGCCAATTCTCGGTTGATAGGAAATAACAAATCTGTGAAATCTGCGTAATCTGCGGATGATATGACACTCCATCCCATCTCAAATCACCTCCCGACTCTCATAATAATCCCCCGACTTCCCCCCACTTTTACTCACCAACCGGATCGAACCAATTTCGATCGACTTTTCCAACCCCTTCGCCATGTCGTAGAGGGTGAGGGCGGCGACGGAAACGGCCGTCATCGCCTCCATTTCCACCCCGGTTTCCGCCGTCGTCACCACGGACGCCTCGATCCGGTAGCCGGGAAGTTGGGGGTCGGGGGTGAGGTTGACGTCAATTTTGCCCAGGGGCAGGGGGTGGCACAGGGGGATCAGTTGAGCCGTCTGTTTGGCTGCCATGATGCCGGCGAGTTTGGCCGTGGTGAGGACATCGCCCTTGGGGGCATTGCCCGCCGCGATCGCCTCCAGGGTTTCCGGCAGCATCCGCACCCACCCCGCCGCGATCGCCCGCCGCCGGGTTTTGGCCTTTTCCGACACGTCCACCATCCGGGCTTCACCGCTCGAATCCAGGTGGGTCAGGGGTTGGGGATTATTTTCGGAAAAATTGTTTGTCATTTGGAAAACCTGTGCTATTATAAGAACTCGGGCAGTTAAACGCCTGCTCGGGCTTGTAGCTCAGTGGACTAGAGCACGTGGCTACGGACCACGGTGTCGGGGGTTCGAATCCCTCCTAGCCCGTTTCCCTTTTAATCCTTGTCCTGCAACGGTTTACAGCACTTGACTCAAGGCGCTATAACCATTTGTCAACTTAAAAGTTACTCATAACCTATTCCTGACATAGGTTCAATAATTGGTCAATTGTTGATTAATCAGTCAATTTTGACTCAAAAATCAAAACTCAAGTGCTTGCGGGTGAAATCACCCGGATTGATCGGCTTGCCCGTCACGCTAGGGAACACCAGTTCTGAATCCCCCCGCGATCGCGCTGAGGTGAGAAGATCTCGGAGGAGATTGCCACAGGGGAACGTCCGGCTCGGTTCGGTCTTGAGTCCCTGATAACGCTTGCGTCCCCCCTTCCCCGCCAAGATTGCGCTGTTGAATGTCAGTTCGGACAGGTCGGGGGCGACATCCGACCATCTGAGGGCGATCGCTTCGGACGGGCGACAGGCGGTACGGCGATCGCTGAATGTGGCGCAACGTCACCAGGTAGCCATTTTTCCAGTTCTCTGGCGTTTTGGTCAGCCTCAAACTGTGATATTTTTGCTGACCGTCATACAGTCGGCTCTTTGATCTGTGGGAGGGAATTGGCGGGAAACAGATCCGGGGCGTCAGTGGCACGATCGCCGCCGACGGTGGACGGGGAGGCGGAGTGCGATCGCGGCAGTTCGCTTGAACTGATGACGCGACAAGCGGGAGTGACTGGGGAACGTCAACCAACATCTGCTGGATTACCCATTCGGAGGCGTCGGCGATCGCGATTTCCTGTGGTAACTTAATCCAGGGGAGCCGATCCGGGTCGGACTGTCTCCGGCGACCCGTCCCCGCCGATTGGAGGCATCTGGCGGGGGGTGATGGCGCGTCTGGCGGTTCGTTTCGGGTCGGGTGGGGAAATGTTCGGTTGAGGGAGTCCCGCCGTGTGGGGGTCGTTTGCCGTCCGCTCCGAGAGCGATCGCGCGGCTGTTCTACGGGGTTACGGAAACCCGTAGGCTTTCCCCCGAAGCAAGACGTTTTTTTTCGGGTCACGATCGGATAGCGATTGCACGGATGTACAACACAGCTACGGAAACCCAATTGGTTTTCCGCCGGATGCACGGAGTTTTTTTGGGGCTCGCTTCGGGTTCCAAAATGTCCTCACCCGCAGCGGGCGATCGCGGGAGCCGGTTCGGTCCATATCCGGCCCCCGTGCGGCCCGTCATTGTCGTTGAAAGCAAAACTGAGTAATGGGGATGAAAGAAAGGATAAGAGGAAGCTGAAAAAGAAGAATTGGTGGACGAATCAGAATAACAGCCCACCTGCCTCCGTTTCTACACCAACCCCCGATCGCACCAGACCGGAAGTCATTTTTTTGCCCACCAACGATCCATCAGATCCATCAATGATCCATCAAAATATTGAGAAAAAACAACTCCCGTTGACCCCGTTCCTATCAATGTACATTGATAAGATAGCCGTTATGGTGAGGGGGCGATCGCGGATCGGCGGTGTTGGGTATCGCTGCGGGGTGAATCTTTGGCACCCGTGGTTGACCGTCGCGGGGCGTGGAAGTGTCCGGGAGCGATCGGGATGATGGTGGGGGCGATCGCGCCGACGGGGGGCGGGGTCGGTTTCGGTTTGACTATAACCCCGGAAATTATCGCCAAATTATATCCAAATTATCGCCGAAGGTGATTGGGTATGGGGCTGAAACAACGGAGAGGGTGGGATTCGAACCCACGGAACCTTTCGGCTCACTCGATTTCAAGTCCCACGGTGTCAAAACGCCACATTTCCGACGGCGTAAAGCTTTTCAAGTTTGCTCTGTTTAAATGATGTTTAATTGCACATCAATTGCACATCAAAACGCCTTAAAGTTCGGGGACTGAAAGTCCTTTTTTCTTCCCCGCGTAGTTCTTATAAATCGTTCCCGGCGAGTTCCCCACCAAACGGGCCACGTCTTTGACATCAACCCCGGCTTCAAGACATTGGGTGATAAAGGTGTGTCTCATCTGGTAGGGTTTCCGGTACTCAATCCCCAACTCTAAAAGGACGGGTTTCCAGTGTCTCGCTCTGAAGTCCCCGATCTGGATCGGCTTGCCCGTTTTGCTGGGAAACACGATCTCCGAGTTCGATCGCGATCGAGCTTCCTTGAGAATGTCCTGAACCTGTTCGTTGCAAGGGAACTCGCGGCGCTTCTGGGTTTTGAGTCCTTTGCAGCGCTTGCGCCCTCCTTTCCCTGAGACGATCGCCGTGGTGAAAGTCACTTTGGAATAGTCGGGGGCAACGTCAGACCACTGCAGGGCGATCGCTTCGGATGGGCGACAACCTGTAAAAAAACAGAAAAGAACGTATAGAAGATTGTGACTGTGCCGCGGGTCCGTTCCAAAACTTTGGATGATGCGATCGCGTTCGTCCTTGCCGAATGGGTTGATGTCGTCGTCGTCGTCCGACTTCTTAAGTTTTTTGGCCTTTGTACTCATCCCATCAAATGGCGACGGTCCGTTCGCCAACTTTTTGGCGATCGCCCATTTGAATGCGGCGTTGAGTTGGGTCATAAACCGGGCGGTGGTATCGGGGGTAAAATGCTGGATTGCCCAATCAAAAATGTCTTGGCCGACAATCGTTGATATGTCCGCATGGCAGAACGGCGATCGCTCGATGCGTCGCAACGTCACCAAGTAGCCATTGTTCCAGGTGCCCGGTCTTACGCGACTTTTACGAGTTTGGATGTAATCATCGAAAACTTTTACCAGGGTTTGAGGTTTGAGTCGTTTTTGGGGGGTCGCTGTCGTTGACTTGTATCGTTCCAGTGTGGGGTCAAAGTTGCCAAAAGCTATATCAGCTTCAATCGTTTTGGCTCTTGCCTCTGCAATTTTTCGGTTCTCTGGAGTTTCTTGCAAACCAAGGTATAGATGTACCTGTTCATTTCCAAACAGTTCGCGAGGAAGGGTTAGCCTGAATCTGCCTCTGACACAAGACACCCCGACTTTTCCCTTGTAACGAGGGGTGGATGCTTTTTTCATAACTGTTATTGATGGGGTTAATTTTCGGCGTTAAATATCACCGGGTTTTAGGTCTTTGACCAGGTACTGAAAAGACTGTCTTTCGGCTGTAATTCGGACGGTCCTCTCGTTGACGATTTCGGTGATTTTGCCGGTTATGCCTTTGAGCTTATCGCCATCTTTGGTGATAACAACTTCTTTGCCAACAGAAAACCATTCTCGCCGTTGTGTTGGTGGGACGGGGTGAATGTAGCCGTTGATTTCCTGCAATCGCCAGATGTCTATCAGTTCTGTCAGGACGGCTTCGGCTTCACCCCATTTTTTGAATTTGAGCAGGAGTTTTTTTCGTCCGATTCGGTATTTACCTTGTCCCGCCAAGTCTTTGAAGATTTCCTGAAAAGCCTTCACATATTCGTTACGGGAGTTACAGGATATCAGATCGGGAGTAGCGCGATCGTTTGTTTCAAAAACTGCCTGTCTGCCTGTCCTGCCTGTCCCCTGTGTCTGGAAGTCTTGCTGTGCAGGCGTTTCAGGGGGGACACCCTGCCTGTTCTCTGCCTGTCCCTGCCTGTCCTGCCTGTCCCCCTGCTGGATAGAGTGGATTCTTCTGTACCCAGATCGCTTGATGCTGTTTCGCTTCCAGCGCCCGTGCCTGAAGCCGATACCCGTCATCACTTTCTTGATGTCTCGCTCAAGGCGACTGAACTCGCCGATCTTGTATTTTTCATCTTCTTTGGTATCAAGCCATTCCTTGATCTCTTCAGTCCAAACCTCGTCCCTATCTGCGACAAACTCCTCAATCAGATCGTGTAGGTAGCCGCGATCGGTGAACTCCTCATTGAGTAGGTTAGCTTGCTGCTGTTCCTCGCGGGTGAGATGGAATCGGTAGCCTTGTTTATAGAGGTCAACTGCTTCACCCCAAACCTGATCGCGCTCTTCATCCACCAAGTCAACCGGAATGGGTTGTGAGACGGGGATGACCATAAACCGACGCGCCCCCGTCTCATCGTGGTTGAAGTCGGTTCGGTTGGTGGAGCCGACTAATACACTCATGCGGGGATATGGTGTCGATCTTTGGGCGTAAGGGGGGCGAATATTATCCGTTTGGGTTGTGATAAAAGCCTTGATTTTTCCCGATGTACTGCGATTGATATTGTTTTCCACTTCAGCCCATTCTGTCCAGACGGATTGGTGCATTTTGAGCCGTTCATCTTTGTCTTTAAAATCTCCCATGTCATCGCAGAACAAGTTATCGCTGACCATCTTTCTGAACCACGTTGATTTCCCCAACCCTTGCTCGCCGTGCAGGATAAATAGGGTATCAAATTTGCACCCGGGTTTGTAGGCTCTGGCGACTGTTCCGACCAAAACGCATTCTAAATAACGCTGGTGCAATGGGTTTTCCGTTCCGAAATAGCGTTGTGCAGCTCCTGCGATCCGGCTGACCCCATCCCGCTTCCTATGGCAATCTTCCAGGTAATTCAGGAACGGGTCAAAGCTGTTTTCTTTGGCGACATCAAGGATGATTTGATGTTTGACTCTCAGACTCCCTTTGATCTGAATGTTCCCCTTCTTTGCCAGGTCAATTTCGGGGGCATCGGGGTTGAGTGGTTCGCCGTCAATTTCAACTTGTTTGAATCGGGTGTTGTATTGAATCCTTCCACCAAAGGCGCGCTTGATATTTTCCAGGTCTTTGAGAATTTGCAGGGTTTCCTTTTCCACCGGGGCGCTCGTCTCCTGCCGAAACGACGGACCGATCGCGTTGAGTGGCTGTCTCCGATAAGCCTTGATACAGTTCTCTATCTTGTCATCACTCAGACACGGGGTCGGGTTGCGCCGTTGAGCCGATGTCCAGGTTGA
>NZ_JAJENU010000600.1:0-26640 GCF_035615495.1 Lyngbya sp. CCY1209
CTCCATCTTACGTCTGAACCGTGACCCGTCTGCATATCCCAGACATTACATCTGGGCGTTGGCTTCTGGTCACATCTTACCCCCATGTGGCTTGCGCTTACACTTGCGGATTTGTTGCCTTCACTACTTGCTTAATCGACCATTGAGCAAGAGCCAGTATGGGGTTATTTCGTTCCATCTGTATGGGTATTCCATCCTTAGACTTATCCTTTCCCCCGGTGTACTTTTAAGGGTCTGTGTGGATAGCTGAAAGAATCTTCCACTTTTCCACTTACTCATTCGAGCAGCACCGTTATCAACCTGTTTTCGATACCAAATATTATCGAGGGTTCATGACAGATATTCACCTTTCGGTTAGTCATAGATGATTGGCAGTGGTCAGAGTGTTGGTGGCAGATTCCACCTCACCGCCTTCCGTTCCCCGCTTCAATCCTGGGTTTGTGAATCCCAAAACTGGGGGTGGCTATCGCCTCCTCTCTCGAAGATTGTTAAAGAATTGTTAAGATTCTCCGACTTTCTCCTTGACCCTGAGAGTTCCCACCTCATTTAGTATCGTGCGATATTAAACTTGGGAACATACAGATAGTTATAAGGCTGGTCAGGGGTGCGCCCCTTATATTCACCCGAGGGGGTGAAAGCCTTACCGGAAGGTTATTTCGGGCATTTCAGCCCTATTTTCTCCCGAACGAATCGCACCTTTCGACTATATTTTGGCATAGTTAGGGCAGAGTTGAAGACCCGATCAGTCCGAGTCCGGCCCGCGATTCGCCCGACGGGTTCCGAGGCTGGGCCGCACCGGCGTTTGCATGGAGGTAAGTTGTCGATGTCACCGTCTTCTTGGGGCGATCCGTCCCCCCCCCCGAACACTTCCGAACCCTCCCCCACCCTGCCCTCCGACTGGCTGCTGGGGTTGGCCGCGGTTCCCTTCGTGGGGGCGATGGCCGGGGGCCGCCTGATTCGAGATGTGGTGTTGGGGTTGAGCCAGAGCAGCGAGGAGGTGTTCCGGGGCGATCGCCTCCCCGTCCTGCACTTTCCCCAGACGCCGCCCGGGGATTCCGATGCGGAACCCTCGGATTGAGGGGTGGGGGAGAATTGACAATTGACAATTAATTGTCTTTCTCCCGACCTGTCGCTCCCGCCACCCCGGATATTTTCGGGTTGGCGGGCGGAATTTGACATCACTTGACTATCGGAAAATCGGCGGTTCCGCTGCCGGGGAAAGCCCTTTTTTTCGGAGAGTTGTTGACTGGAAGCGGAGACAAATTTTCCCCGCGATCGCCGTCATTTTTACGGTGTCAAAGCGGGGGAGAACGGCCCCGGGCTACGGGAACGCCAGCACTGAAAAAGTCTGGAGAGCGCCGTTTTTCGGCCCCCGGCGACCCTCGCCGTGCCGGGACGCGATCGCCCACCTCCTTGCGCCGGCAGAAAATGGGCTTCGGCCGCCGGTGTAACGCCCCGTACCGTCCCCCAATTTTCGGCGGTTTTTAATTGTAAAATTTAGATCCGAGAATCGTCTCTGGAGTCAATATACCACAAAACGGCGCGGTCGATTGATACATCAGATACATCGCCACCAAATTTAAGGAAGGCTGGCGATGATTTCTCATCAGTTCCCCCGCCATATTCTACGAAGTGTCTACCCGACCAGTATAATAAGTTGGATATTCTTGCTAAATAGGAACAGACCTTATGAGTTCACTGCTCCAATCCTCAGAACAGGTCCCCAGCGCGGTCGTTTCATCCAATGCTCCGTTAACAGCCTCAGACCTCTTGTTACGCAATCGCCTCAAAATTGTCGAAGACTTGTGGGAAAGTGTACTCCGGCAGGAGTGCGGACAGCAATTGGTGGATCTGCTGCTGCAAATGCGATCGATGACCTCGCCGGAGGGGCAGGCCTCCCCCGATCTCAAAGCCAACGTCTGGCAAATTATCGAGCAACTCGACATCAACGCGGCCATCCGGGCGGCCCGGGCATTTGCCCTGTATTTTCAACTGATCAATATCGTCGAGCAACACTACGAGCAGCGGGATCAACAACTCGCCTACGCCCACCTCAAACAGCAGGGGAAATCCTCGGTTGCCCCTGGCAAGTCCGGCGGCTCGATTTTTGAAACCCGGAATCAGCGCTTCTCGGATGCGGAAGAGGCGCCGGTGGACGTCTCCGCCCCCGCCGGATCGAGTCGGGACGGCCGTGACCGGGCGACCTTCCACCACCTGTTTCCGATGCTGCGGCGGTTGAACGTACCCTCCCAGGTGATCCAGCGGCTGCTGGACCAACTCGACATCCGGCTGGTGTTCACCGCCCACCCCACGGAAATCGTGCGCCACACGATCCGCACCAAACAGCGCCGGATCGCCAAAATTTTACAGCAATTCGATCGCGTCGATGAAAGTTACGGCGGCCTGAGAAACGAGGACGCGGAAACCACCTCCCTCGTCACCGCCTGGACCGGCGAACTGCAAGAACAACTGCGGGAAGAAATTCGCCTGTGGTGGCGCACCGACGAGCTGCACCAGTTCAAGCCCACGGTCTTGGACGAAGTGGAATACAGTTTGCACTATTTCCAAGAAATTCTATTCGACGTCATCCCGCAACTGTACCAGCGCATCAAGCAGGCGCTGCACCCCTCCTTCCCCTACCTGCGGCCCCCCAACTACGATTTCTGCAAATTCGGCTCCTGGGTGGGGGCCGATCGCGACGGCAACCCCTCGGTGACGCCGGAAGTCACCTGGAGAACCGCCTGCTACCAGCGCAACCTGGTGCTGGAAAAATACATCCAAGCCGTCGATCACCTCAGCCGCCTGTTGAGCCTGTCCCTGCACTGGAGCGACGTGCTGCCCGAACTGCTCGAATCCCTCGATCGCGACCAGATCCAACTGCCGGAAATCTACGACAAAGTCGCCATCCGCTACCGCCAGGAACCCTACCGCCTGAAACTCTCCTACGTCCAGAAGCGCCTGGAAAATACCCGCGATCGCAACGAGCGCCTCTCCAACAGCAACGAAGTCGAGCGGGAGCGGGAGCGCATCGTCACCAAAGATCGGGACGGCAGTCTCTACCACTCGGGGACGGAATTCCTGCAAGAGCTGCAACTGATCCAGCGCAACCTGGAAGCCACCGGCATCCACTGCCGGGACCTGGAAAATCTCATCTGCCAGGTGGAGATCTACGGCTTCTATCTGGCTCGCATGGATATGCGCCAGGAGTCCTCCGTCCACGGCAACGCCATCAACGAGGTGGTGGAGTACCTGCAACTGCTGCACAAACCCTACAACGACCTCACCGAGTCCGAACGCGCCCTGTGGCTGAGTTCGGAACTGCAAACCCGCCGCCCCCTGATCCCCGCCGAGCTGCCCTTTTCCGAAAAAACCTGCGAAACCATCAACACCTTCCGGGTGATGCGGGAACTGCAACAGGAATTCGGGGCGGAAATTTGCCAGACCTACATCATCAGCATGAGCCACGACGTCAGCGACCTGCTGGAGGTGCTGTTGCTGGCCAAGGAAGCCGGACTCTACGACCCGGCCACGGGCGTCGGCAACTTGAGCGTCGTGCCGCTGTTTGAAACCGTCGATGACCTGAAGCGGGCGCCGAGGGTGATGAAAGATCTGTTCGAGTTGCCCCTGTACCGGGCGATGTTGGCCGGTGGCTACGAAAAATACCGGGAAGTGGGCGAGGACATCAACGCCTCTTTGCAGGAGATCATGTTGGGGTACTCCGACAGCAACAAGGATTCCGGGTTCCTGAGCAGCAACTGGGAAATTCACAAGGCTCAGAAATCCCTGCAGAGTTTGGCCGAGTCCTACCACGTCGGCATCCGCATCTTCCACGGCCGTGGCGGTTCCGTGGGCCGTGGCGGGGGTCCGGCCTACAAGGCGATTTTGGCGCAACCGGGCAAGAGCATCAACGGCCGCATCAAGATCACCGAGCAGGGGGAGGTGCTGGCCTCCAAATATTCCCTGTCCCAACTGGCGCTCTACAATTTGGAGAGCGTGGCGACGGCGGTGATCCAGGCCAGCCTCCTGCACACCGGATTCGACGAGATCGAGCCCTGGAATGAAATTATGGAGGAGTTGGCGACGCGATCGCGGAGTTGTTACCGACGTCTGATCTACGAACAGCCCGACCTGGTGGAGTTCTTCGAGCAAATCACCCCCATCCAGGAAATCAGCCAACTGCAGATCAGCTCCCGGCCCGCCCGCCGCAAGGGGGACAAGAAAAAGGATATTTCGGGCCTGCGGGCGATCCCCTGGGTGTTTAGCTGGACCCAGAGCCGCTTCTTGCTGCCCTCCTGGTACGGCGTGGGGACGGCCCTGCAGGAGTTCGTGGAGGAGGAGCCGGAAGAACACCTGAAACTGCTGCGCTACTTCTATATCAAATGGCCGTTTTTCCGCACCGCCCTCTCGAAGGTGGAAATGACCCTGGCGAAAGTGGATTTGGAAATCGCCCACCACTACGTCCGGGAATTGAGTCACCCCGAAGACCGCGATCGCTTCGAGGCCCTGTTCGATCAGATCGCCACGGAGTACAACCTGACGCGGAAACTGGTCCTGGAGATCACCGGACAGCAGGGTTTGTTGGACAATGACCCGGCCCTGCAGCGATCGGTGCAACTGCGAAACGGCACGATCATCCCCCTGGGACTGTTGCAGGTGTCCCTGCTGCAACGCCTGCGCCGCCACGGCACCGCCGCCACCCCCGGCGTGATCCATTCCCGCTACAGCAAGGGGGAACTGCTGCGCGGCGCCCTGCTGACGATCAACGGCATCGCCGCCGGGATGCGGAATACGGGCTGATGTAGGGAATCGGGAGTCGGTATTAGGGAGTCGGGAACAATTGATAATTGTCAATTATCAATTATCAATTGATTTCCCCGCGCCTCAAAAGGCGTACACCCGGCCCCGTTCGTCGATGAAGATGGCGCGGTTTTGGTGGGGGTCGTCGGCGGCGGTGGGGCGGATGCTGACCCTGAGCACGTTGTCGCGATCGACGTGAAACTCGTAGGTGAGGGGGTTCGTCGAGGCGGGGGTGTTGATTAGGATGCTGCCGGTTTCCCCCCGCCGAGGATTGACTTTCAGGAACAGTTGCCCCGTCGCCCCCGGGGGGAGCGATCGCGGCGGCTCGTTCGCCCGGGCGTAGTTGAGGAGCCGGTCGGTTTCGTTGGCCAGTTGGACGACGATGGGGCGGCCGGGATCGACGGTGGCCCGGACGGGGGAACCCGTCACGAGCCGCGGCCCGTCGCTCGCGGGTTCCGAGAGGGTCGCCGGGGGGGCGAGGGTGCCGCCGATGATCCAAACCAGGGTGGCCAGTGCGGTGTAATTCATGGTCAGATCCCAATTCGACGCTTCAGTAATCTGTCCCCAAGCGGGCGATCCGGATGTGATCGCGCGACAATCTGGGGCGGTCGATATCGGCAGGAATGTCGGTTCGAGCATCTCCCGAAATTTTCTTGCGACTCCCGGCAAAACGTGCTATTGATTAGGGTGAAATTTCGTAAAATCACTCAAACTGTCAGCACCCCGCTCTGAAAAGACGGGGCTTCGTGCCTCCCCTTCAGGTGAGCGCCCGAGCCAATTTGCCGACGGTTTACACGGTCCCCAAACTCAGTCGCACGATCGCACTTTATGTCTGGACAACTGGTTCCTTTTCATGTCCCGAGTGGTTGGGCAATTCTTCACAATTCCTTCGTGGATGTAGACCCGAACATTCAAAATGGCTACATCACGAACGGCGAGTTTTTTCATGAAAATTTGCTGTCGGTCAAACCCATCGAGTTCGATGGCACGGACTGGGTGACAGTTCGGGACGGGTACGAATTGCAGTTGGGGTGGTATCCGCAATACAGCCCCGACGGATGTTACCGCCTGACGGTGAGTCAAGGTGGCGAGGAAAACAAAACGGTCGTCAAATACGAGTCGAAAGACCGGGAGGAAATTCGTCAGGTCGTCGATCGCTGCCTCGGTTGGGTGTCCCGACGGGCGGGGATAGAAGAAATTAAAAGTTTGCTTGAAATTGAAGGAAAAGAGATCCATAAAAACGTCGTCGGCTTCCGGGGAATTCGGAAGAAAGTCGCGGAGCCTTCCCTGGAAAAAATAAATCGATTGACCTACAGCCAGGTGGGATGGTGGGTCCCGGTTTACTACGAAGTTTGCAACATGGTTTATCTGGATGAAAAACCCAACGAAATGTCCTACAATGGGTTGACAGCGGAGAACCAGATGGCATGATCGTCCCCGAAACAAATTCATTGGATTCAGGAGATTGAAAAACCGATGGTCGTTTCCGAACCAAATCAGCAAGAAACCATTTCAACTGACGAGCGCTTTTTAAATATGCCTTTGTTTGATGTTTTAATCGAGTTCCTGACGGAGGATGGTTGGGTCTACAAGGAGATCGAACATCGCCGCGTTTTAGCCTTGGGAATTGAAGGAAAAAACGGCCGATTTGACTGCTACGCGATCGCGCGGGAGGAGGAAAAGCAAATTACCGTCTATTCGATCTTCCCCGTGAAAGTGCCGGACTACAAGCGCCAGAACGTCGCTACCTTCGTGACGCGGGTCAACTACGGCACGATCATCGGTAACTTTGAACTGAATTTCTACGACGGCGAAATCCGCTACAAAACCAGTTTGGACGTGGAAGGCGATCGCCTCACCCCCGCCCTGGTCAAACACTTAATTTACACGAACGTCACCACGATGGACAAGTTCCTCCCCGGCATCATGTCGATCGTCTACGGCAACATCTCGCCGGAGGAGGCCATTTCAAGATATTAGGGTGTGGGGTGTGCGGGCGTGGGGTGTGGGGAATTTTAGATTTTAGATTCTTCCCCTCTTTAATTCCTCTTCCCCGACTCCCGACTCCCGACTCCCGACTCCCTTCCCCTTTCGGGAGGCTGCCAAAATCAACCGCTGTTCGGCCCGGGCGATGGCGAGGTGGGTGGGGGCGACGGCATCCAAACTGACGGAAATGGATTCGATTCCCCACTCGATGAGGGCGTCGATCAGGTCGGGGTAGAGGGTGGGGGCGTCGCCGCAGATGGACGTGCCGAGGCCGAGGGTATGGGCCGTTTGGATCAACTGCCGCAGGGCTTCCAGCAGGGCGGGGTGGCGGGCGTTGAGCTCCCCATCGCGTCGGGTGCGATCGCGATCGATTCCCAGCATTAACTGGGTCAGGTCGTTGGTGCCGATCGCGATTCCCCGCGCCCCGGCTTTTTCGTAGTCGGCCAGTTGGAAAATCACGGAGGGCACTTCCGCCATCATCCACAGTTGAAATTGCGGATTCCGGGTCAGTCCGGCCCGTTCGACGCAGGTGCGGTAGGTGGAAAATTCCCCCACCGACCGCACGAAGGGCAGGATCAAATTGATGTTGCCGGCGCCGGCTTCCTGCAAGTCCGAGAGCACGGCCAATTCCAAATCGAATAAGGTGCGATTCTCCGGCGACCGATGCCAGTTGCACAGCGAGGAAGATTGCAGGCGGACAAATTCCGGGACTTCGGCATTTCGGGACGGGCGCACCCGGTGGTAAAACTCCCGCAGGTCGAGGGCGCGATAAAAAATGGGTTTGGGGGCCAAAATACTCGCCAACTTCCCCAGGGGGGCCTTCATGCCCCGGACAAAGCGATCTTGCCCTTCCGGTTCCAGCCAGTGTTGGAAGTTCGGCAGTCCGTCGGTGTCGAAGGTGTCCGCCCCCCCCGAGAGCAGGTCTAGGGCCAACAACTCCGATCGCACCAACCCCACCCCGTCGATGGGGAGTCCCGGCAGTCGGTCGATGGACTCGGATTGGCTGACGTTCGCCATCAACCGGGTGGCGGTGGGGAATTGGACGGGGACGATTCCGGGATTCCCGGCGTTCGGGTCGGCGGCGGAGACATCCCCGGTTTCGGACTTTTCCGGGGCGACGGGCCGCACCTCCCCGCGATCGCCATCGAGGAGCAGCACCTGCCCCGTCTTCGTGCGTCGGGTGGCTTCGAGTACCCCCAGCACGGCCGGAATCCCCAATTCCCGGGCGACGATCGCCCCGTGACCCGTCATGCCACCCTGTTCGGCGATCAGGCCGGAAGCCCGTTTCAGTAGGGGGAGCCACCGGGGGGTCAGGGATGGGACGACGAGGATCGACCCGGATTCAAATGTGGCGAGGTCGGCGTTGGTGTCCGCGATCACGTAGGCCGAGGCGACCGCCCGACCCTTGGCCGCCCCCAATCCCCACAGGGAACCGCCGCGGTCCGGCGCCGCGGCTCCATCGGCCGCGGACGGCGGCGGGAACGTGTTGGAGACGTCCCCCATTTCCCCCGCACTGCGGACGCCGGAAATCAACCATTGGGGTTCGGAAGCGTCGGCAGTCCCGGCGACGACCCAGTCGATCCCGCAACTCGAACCGATTTCGGCGATCGCCAGCCCCATCGGCGGAATCCAGGCAGACCGCCGGGATTCGGTCAAGATCCACTGCTTCTGCCGTTCTTCCTCGATAATTTTGCCCCCGATGGGGGGGTGGCCGGGTACGGGGGGGAGGCCGTCCCCCGTGTCCTCGTCGGGGCCAGATTTGAGGCGGTAAACGATACTCTGTCGCCCCCGGGTCTGACCTTGGATGTCGCCGGTTTCAACGTCGATCTGGTGGCGTTCGGGTTCGGCTTCCCCCGCCGTGCGGTCGAGGGTGAGCCCCCAGTTGGCTCGCACCAGCAGGGTACCGCGTCCGGAACGGCAGGCGGAACCGGAGGCGATGGCGTCGGGGAGGGGTTGCACCAGCAGGGTGGGTTTGAGTTGGGGGAGGGACACCCCTTTTGTCCGCCAGTACAGCAGACTTCTGGCTCGAAATACTTCGGCCCAGGCCCGTTTGACGCCCGAGGCGACGGACTCCGCATCGGACCGACAGGAGGCGGTTTCGAGTATCCCGGCGGTTTTGAGGTGGGGGACGATCAATTCGGGGGACAGCAGGCAGGCGGCGGTTTGAAAGGCCCCGACGGCATCGCCGAGGGCGGAGATCCAGTCCGGGGGCAGGGGGGTGTTGAGGATCTGCGATCGGATTCTCTGGGCGATGATTTGGAGTTGGCGAGAGTTGTTGATGTCGAAGTATAAGAACGATTCGGGCAGGTCCACGAACAGCGGATCAGACCAGTCGATCGACCGCAAAAACTGCCAAAATGAAGCTGCCGAAATCACGAACCCGGGAAGTACCGGATGGCGTTGTCGGGTCAAATTACCGAGTAGAAATGCACGGTCGCCAACCGTTCCCAGATCGGATGGAAGCAGTTCGTGGAGCCAGTATAGATTATCCACATCTTAACCCAAGCTAATTGATGGCACTGCGGAAGCGTTGCGGATGGTTGTCGGCGATCGCGGGATAGTATCAGCCCTCCCAAGCTGGTTATCGATTAATTTCCAATGATATCAGAACCGATGAGGGAATTGGTAACGATCCGCCCGATACCCGCCGCGGCCAACCGCCGAAAATCGTCGCGATCGTCCACCGTCCAAACCACCACGTCCACACCTTGAGAGCGGCTGATTTCGGCTAGGCCGGGACGCTCTAAAATGACGTGATACTCGCTGCTGAGGATGGCATTTCCCGCCGCCGTCGCTTTTTCGAGTTGCCGGGAGAAATCATCGTTCGTTAACATGAAATATCCGATCTGAATCTGGGGGGAACGTTGACGGCAGCGGGTCAATAATTCCTCATTAAAAGATGTGAGAATGGCGCGATCGCCCAGTTTTGCAGCCTCCACCATCTCCAGCAGGGTTTCGAGTTCCCCCTCCGACCATTCGGCGTGGGGTTTGAGGTCGAAATAGAGATGACCGCCGATGTCTTTCAACCCCGCCAACGTCTCTTCTAAGGTGGGGATGGTCGCCCCGGCGTAGCGTTCCGCGAACCTGGCGCCGGCGTCGAGTTGTTTGAGTTCGGCGAGGGTTTTTTCCCGGACGGTTCCGGAAGTTCCGGTGATCCGATCAAGGGTTTCGTCGTGGAAGATGACGGGGATGCCGTCGGCGGTAATTTGCACGTCGAATTCGACGGAGTTTGCCCCCCGGCGGACGGCGGCTTCAAAGGCGACCAAGGTATTCTCGGGGGCGATGGCGGAAAAGCCCCGGTGGGCGATCATTTCTAAGTTCAATATTCGAGCCTCTTCACGGGTAATTTAAACAGTAGAAACTGGGGTTTGGATGAGCCGGTCTAAAAATTCCGCGACGGTGCGGTTGAAGGATTCCGGTTCCACCAAAAACGGCCAGTGATTTCCCGGCACTTGCCGAATTTGCAGATTTTTCAGATAGTTTTGATAGGGTTTCAATTGCCAATCCGTGCGGTTGACCCCCCGTTCCGGTTGAATCAACAAGGTCGGGATCGCGATCGCCTCCGTCAAACCCGGCACTTTCATCACTTCCTCAAACACACCATTTCGGGCCGCGACGGTAAATTTCGACCCCCATTTTCCATCGGGTTTCGCTTCCACTGCCTCCCGAAAAACTTGCCGTTGGGATTCGCTCCACCCCGCGAATTGGCTGAGTTCTTTTGCCCGACTTTCGGCCGCTTCAAAACTCTCAAAGGGACCCATACATTTCAGGGAATCTAATTTTCGATAAACGATGGGAAGGGTGAGTTTCAACACCCCCGGCATTTTGGTGATAAAAATCGGATCGACCAAGATCAGACTGCGGAACCGTTCCGGCCGTTTTGTCGCCCAAATGGGAAGCAATTTTCCCGTCCAGGAGTGCCCCAGAGCGTGGCAATTCGACCAGTTGAGATGACGCAACAACCCCTCCAGATCGGCGATCGCATCCTCGAAGCTGTAGCCGCGATCGGGTTTGTCGCTGTCGCCGTGTCCCCGCATATCGGGGGCGACGATATGATAGCGATCGCCGAGATATTCGGCCAGCCTCGTCCAAACTAAGGCGTGATCGGCGAGCCCGTGCAGGAGCAACAGCGACTGTTCGCCGTCCGGATTCCACTCCAAATAGGACAGGGCGATCGATTCGAGTTCTAGGGTTTTGCGGGTGGGCGACATTGCAGAAATTGGAAATTTTGATTAAGAATTCAGAATAGCTGGCACAAGGAGACGAGATCGATGATAGTCTTAAAATTAATTGCATATTTTGATAACTTTGTCAACCCCGCCGGGGCAATGGTTCTCCCTCGACCGCAACCGAATATTAACCGAAGATTAACTCGGGCGATCGCTCCCGAATCGAGAGCGAGGGTCATTCTCCGTCCGGTCGATTTTTGAAACCCGAGAACAGACCATGATTTCTAAATCCCAGTCGGCCGCAATTGCCGACGTCCGGAACGCCCTCAAACAGATCTGGGGATACGACGACTTTCGCCCGCCCCAAGGGGAAATTGTCCGCAGTTTGATGGAAGGAAAAGATGCCCTCATTGTCCTGCCTACGGGGGGCGGAAAATCCATCTGTTTCCAACTCCCCGCCCTATTAAAAAACGGATTAACCCTGGTGGTTTCGCCCTTGGTCGCCCTGATGGAAAACCAAGTGCAAGAACTGCGCGATCGCCACCTCCCCGCCACCCTCATCCACAGCCAAATCTCCCCCCAAAAACGCCGCCAAACTCTGAAACAGTTGGAAGAAAATCACCTCAGACTGTTGTATCTGTCCCCGGAAACCCTCCTCAGCAAACCCGTTTGGAACGTTATTTCTAAACCCGATATTTCCATCAACGGATTAATCTTAGATGAAGCCCACTGTTTGGTACAGTGGGGGGATACATTTCGCCCCGCTTACCGCCGTTTGGGGGCCGTCCGCCCCGCCTTATTAAAGAACAAACCCCCCGGCAGCAAAATCGCGATCGCCGCCTTTACCGCCACCGCCGATCCCCGCGCCCAAAAGACGATACAAACCGTCTTGCAACTGCAAAAACCGCAGCCCTTTTTACTGAGTCCCTATCGCAAAAATTTGCACGTCAAAATTCAACGGGTGTGGACTCCAAATGGACGGCAAAAACACCTGCTAAAATTTATCGGCGATCGCAAAGGAAAAGCGGGATTAGTTTACGTCCGCACCCGCAGGGACAGCGAAGAATTGGCGGATTGGCTGCGAGAAGAGGGCTACAAAACCGCCCCGTATCACGCCGGACTCGACTCCGAACAGCGGCGGGGAATTGAAGCGGATTGGTTGGGGGGAAAGCTGACATTTGTGGTCTGTACCTCCGCCTTCGGGATGGGCATTAATAAACCCGATGTCCGCTGGGTCGCCCACTTCCAACCGCCGTTATTGTTATCAGAATATATCCAAGAAATCGGACGGGGCGGACGGGATGGTAAACCCGCAGAAGCCCTGACTTTGCTGTGCGAACCGACGGGTTTTTTATATCCCGAAGACAAGCAGCGTCAGCAGTTTTTACAGGACAATCTCCGCCAACAAACCCAGCAGGCGAAACGGTTAATTAACAAACTGCCAAAACGGGGAAATTTAGACACCGTGTCCGCCCAATTTCCCCAAAGTGCGATCGCCCTCTCCCTCCTCCACGCCGCCAGAAAACTGACCTGGATCGATCCCTTCAATTATAAAATAACCGAAAATAACCTCTCTTTTTCCGAAGATTCCAACGCGATCGCCATCCGGCAGATGAACCAATATTTTGGAACCCGAGACTGTCGCTGGAAATTTCTGTTGGAGGCGTTCGGGTTTGAAAAAGAGGCGAAATCGTTTCGCTGCGGTCACTGCGACAATTGCGATCGGCATCAATAGCGATCGTTGGATTTTCTGGATGTATCGACGATGAATCATTTGTCAGACATCCTCAGTCGCCGAAATGAAAAGGAGGAATTTTGATGTTATTAATTATTCCAATTTGTTTGGTTCCCCTGGTTTTGGGGATAATGCTGGGAAACCGTTTGGCAAAGCGGGGACTGACCGCAGAAAATGCCCTGGAGAAACACCAAAAAACAGTTTATTTTATCGTGATTCCCGTGACGATCGCGATCGGTTTGGGGTTGATTTTGGGAAAACTGGAGCTCACCGGATGGGTTCCCCTGTTCATTTTACTTCATCTGGGGGAACATTTTGACAGTTTGGTGTTGGCGATCGGATGGTTCGGCGTGGGATTATTACTGGGACTGGAATGGCGGGGACGGACAGAATTGAAACGGCTGCAACAGCTCATTTTGACGATAGTTGTAATGACCGTACCCCTGTGTTTTTTAATGTCCTACTGGCTGCCGGTTTCGGTTTCCTCACCCCTGATAATGGATGGAATTGTCCTACAAACCACGACTTACACCTGTGCCCCCGCCAGTATCGCAACCTTGGCAAAATGGACGAAAATTGCACCCGATGCCACCGAAAAAGAAGCAGCCACGATCGCCGGAACGAACCGTTTCGGGACGGGGGGTTTGGCTGAAATGCGGGCGATGCGTCGCCTGGGATTGAAGCCGGAATATCGGCGGGATTTAACAGTCAATGATTTGGTCATATTAAATCACCCCGCCCTCCTCCACGTCAAAGCCTTAATCGGGGGCGAAAGAATCGGACACGCGATCGCACTTTTGGCGATCGATCCGGTTGAAAAAACCTTCACTATCGGCGATCCACTCGACGGAATTCATGTCAAATCTTTCGAGGAATTGGAACCGGCGGCGGGATATTGGACGGGAGAAGCGGTATTGGTAAAAGCCAGCGCTTTTCCAATCGCGCCGTGACCAATTTTATGGCGGAAAAAATCCCCCCCCAGATCATCCCCCCCAGCCCCCCTTTGTAAGGGGGGAGAATGGAGGGATATTCTCCGATTTGATAGTGGCGAATATCCCCCCCAGCCCCCCTTTGTAAGGGGGGAGAATGGAGGGATATTCTCCGATTTGATAGTGGCTAATATCCCCCCCAACCCCCCTTTGTAAGGGGGGAGAATGGAGGGATATTCTCCGATTTGATAGTGGCTAATATCCCCCCCAGCCCCCCTTTGTAAGGGGGGAGAATGGAGGGAGAATGTCTTCAAAGTCCCCCTTATTAAGGGGGATTTAGGGGGATCTCCCATTTACGGTTTAACCCGAAGCGTCAACCGAATGGTCCGATCGCCCGACATTTGGAACCGCCAACTTTGCAACGATCGCGCCACCCGTTCGATGGTAATTAACTCCTCCCGAGTCCCCGACAAACTCATCGTCGAAGCGCGATCGTCGAGGATCACGCGCCCCACATTTCCATCATTAACCGAGATGTCAAATACCAGTTCTCCCGCCACGTCTTCGGGGAGACTCAACCCCTGCAAATAGCGATTCAATTCGGCTGTTGGGAGGCGATCGAGTCCTTCCACCGCGACCACTTCCAAACGAGAGAAAATCGACCCCATTTGTTCCGGTTCTTCTAAAGGTGAAATCGGAGAGGGAGGCGGCGCGGGTGCGACGGGTACATTTCCTCGGGTTCCGCCACTTTGTAAACGGGTACGCAGACGATCTGCGCCGGTAAAATTAGTTGAACCTTGTAAACGGGTTGTCGTACTGAACTGATTATTTTGGGGAGCTCCGAAAATTCCATCGTAGCTGACTCCTTCGGGAATTTCCACCGGCACTTCGACGGTGTAACGCCGTCCTTCCGGATCGACTCGCACCTCTTCGCTGACGGCGATAAAGGCGGTATATTGAGACAGTAAACGGTAATTTAAGGCCGTTTCCGTGACCGTTTCCACCCCGGATTTTGTCTCAACGGCGAACATTTGATTCATCAGATCTTTGATTTTGGCGCGGCCCCACAAACTGGCGATCGCGGTATTGCCTGCATCGGAAATAAAATTAACCGGAATTATCTTTTCGTAGCGATCGCCCCCCGCGGCAATTCCGACAATTTTGATCCGTCCCCCCCGGCGATCGGATTTGCGTCCGTACAACACCAGCGGCTGACCCGAAAACAGATCCGGCGCCATGTTTGGATACAGTTCCACTGGGGTTCCGTCCCCCTCCCAACTGACTTCGATATTGGTGAGAATGGGATTGTTAATTTCATTCAAAAATTCCTCGGTCGCCGCCTCGATGGGTTCGTCTTGGCGGACGACGCGAACCGTGCCCCGTCCCACCTCCGCCAGACGATCCAATAAAAACCGATTGACGGAACTTCCCACCCCGAAACTGTAGAGGCGATTTCCCGGTTTTAAATTGCCCTGAACCGCCGCCAAAACTTCCGTTTCATTCCCGATATAACCGTCCGTAACTAAGACGATACTCCGCAGCCGTCCGGGTGGTGGCGGGGGAAAATCTGTCACGGCTTGAATCCCGTTCAACAGTTGCGTGCCGCCGTTGGCTTCGAGGGTGTCGATGTAGGCGATCGCCCGTTTTCGGTTGGCTTCGGTATTGTTTAACGGGGTCGGAGAGAGGCTGGTCGCGGTATCGGAAAAATCGATAATTGTGAAGGTATCGTCGGCGTGCAAACCCCGGATAAATCGGCGCATCAATTCTTTGGATTTGACCAGCGGTTCCCCCTGTTGGGAACCGGACGTATCCATCAAAAATACCACGTCTTTCGGGACGATCGCCCGTTCGGGATAGTCCAACGCCGGAATCAAATAAACGGCGAAATGTCCGCCCCGAGCATCGGCTTGGCTGAGGACGGTGGCTTGGGTATTTTCCCCCGCAATTCGATAGCGGAGGATCAGGTCTTTGTCGGGTACGCGATCGCTTTCCGCGAGGGTGACTCGGACGGCATCTCCCCGATTTTCGGTGACGATATCGTGGGAGGGCGATCGCACATCTCGGACGGGAACGCCGGCTTCAATTTCCACCGCAATTTCGATTTTATGTTCGGAGGGAATTTCGGGGGGGAGAACCGGCGGATTGATGCGGGATGCGTCGGGAACGCGATCGGTTCCGCGTTGTCCATTCAACGGGTTTCCGGGAATGTAGCGAGGGCCGACGACCGTGGGAAATACGAACTCGTAATCCCCCCCGTCGAATTGCAGGCGATCGCTGTAGCGGATGGTGACTTCGATAGTTTCTCCGGGTCTAATATTTGCCAAAGATTGAGTGAAAATATTCGCTCTTTCTTGTTCGAGTAAACCTGCCGTCTGTCCCTGTTCCCTCGCCCGTTCGTAAATTTCCCTCGCCTCTTCCCGCTTTTTGATATCGGCTTTGATAATGCGATCGCCGATTTTGATTTCCATTTCGTCAACAGCCGCTTCGTCGGGGAGGGGGAAAATATAAATGGCTTCTAAGGGTTCATCGAAGGGATTTTCAAAGATTTGAGTCACCGCCACCCGCGACACGTTCCCCGACACTTGGGCGTTTACGCTCGTCCGTTTGAGGGGAAACGCCAGTTGGGTTTCAGCTTCGGATTGGACGTAAAGTCCGGCGGGGGAATCGCTTGGGGTTTGGCTCATCGGTCGGCTTTCATTTTGTAAACTTTGGGCGATCGCCGGGGGCGAACCCCAACTCGCCTCCGCCGTCGATTTTGAGGGGATAAGGAATAAGAATAAAAGTGCGATCGGGGTAAATGCTTTGAATTTCATTGTTGTAGATGATAAAATAGAATCGGATGCGTTTACAAGAGAGTCACCGGGAAATCGAAGCGATGGGAGTTTCTATTAGAGACCGAATGAATTGTACCTCAAAATGTTCCCGATCGCGGAGGTTTCCAATTTCCCCCCATCCCCCCTTCCCTACCTCCCACCTCCCACCTCCCACCTCCCACCGATTGCCTATTGCCTATTGCCTCCTATTGCCTATTGCATCCCACCGATTGCCTCCCATAAAAATCTCACCCAATTGAATCGAATCAACCGGATGAGATGGGTTGTCAACTTCCAGGGAAAATTGACCGCTGAGAAGTTAAAACAAAATGACCTAATCTTGTCCTCTCTTCACGGTATTTTGAGCGGATTCCGGAACGGGAGAGCAATCTTTTTGAACGTGTCGTTCGTGGGGGTCGAGAATGAGAGAATCTCGCCGAGGGCGATTTTTCCCCCGGCATTGCCGGCGGGGGGTCGCCGGCGACAATTGAACGTCCGACAACCGACCCCGGACGACCGGCCCGGAGTCCCCCGCATCTCCTTCCCGGACATCCGCCACGGCAGCGGATTCCGCACTGCGGAAGCCCCAGCGGCGGGCACTTCCCGAACAGTCCGCGAGAAATTGCCCGGTCCGGTGGTTTCACCCCGAAGCCGATCGAGTCGATCTGCGGTATCATGATTTTGGGTAACTGAAAAGCCACAGTCTCGTGCAGAAGTGCGATCGATTGCCATTTCAATCGGCGATGGTGTATGGGAGTCGTGTTGTCAGAGGGATCATTCCGACGGTTCGAGAGCCGGACGGAATTTGAAAAGCATCGGTTCGAGTTGAATGATCAGGTTGATAATCCTCCGCCCAAAATCCACCCATCAAAAATGTCAGTGCGGACTCGAAAAATCGTTTTTTTCGTCCCCAAAATTTGCGACAACTGAACGAAAATCAGGGCCGGCTTCGGAGGAATGTCGGGGAACCGAAAAAATGGGTGCGAGAAATTTGGCAATGACGATCCGATCCGAACTTCACCGATGGATTGTTTCCGGAGGAAATTCGTCGGAGAATGGGCGAAAATTGGGAGCGATGCGAATCACATTTTCCCCGAATTGGAAGCGCCGATCGCCCGTCAATATTTGCTTTCGGGCGTTTTTGGGTAGTCCTCCAAACCCCCGGATAGGATTGTGGCACAATGAGTACAGTTCCCAAAGGCAGGGTTAGCGTTGGATCACATTTTTATGACCAAGTTTGTTTTTATTACCGGTGGTGTTGTCTCCAGCATCGGCAAGGGAATTGTCGCGGCGAGTTTGGGGCGCCTGTTGAAATCCCGGGACTATTCCGTATCGATCCTCAAATTGGACCCCTACATCAACGTCGATCCCGGCACCATGAGCCCGTTTCAGCACGGGGAAGTCTTCGTCACCCAGGACGGGGCCGAAACCGACCTCGACCTCGGACACTACGAACGATTTACCGACACCTCCATGTCCCGCCTCAACAGCGTCACCGCCGGTTCCATCTACCAGGCCGTGATCAACAAAGAACGGCGGGGCGACTACCAGGGGGGGACCGTCCAGGTGATCCCCCACATCACCAACGAGTGCAAGGAACGCATCCACCGGGTCGCCCAAAACACCAACTCCGACGTGGTGATCACCGAAGTGGGTGGCACCGTGGGGGACATCGAGTCCCTGCCCTTTTTGGAGGCCATCCGGCAGTTCCGCAAGGACGTCGGCCGCAAAAACGTAGTCTACCTCCACGTCACCCTGATGCCCTTCATCGGCGCCGCCGGGGAGATGAAGACCAAACCCACCCAGCACTCCGTCAAGGAACTGCGGTCCATCGGCATCCAGCCCGATATCCTCGTGTGCCGGTGCGATCGCCCCTTGCCCCCCGGCCTCAAAGAAAAAGTCTCGGAATTCTGCGATGTGGAAGTGGAGAGCGTCATCACCGCCCAAGACGCGGATAGCATCTACGAAGTGCCGCTGATTTTGGAACGGGAGGGACTCGCCCAGCAAACCCTGGAACTGCTGCAACTCGAACAGCGGCAACCGGATCTCAGCGCGTGGCAAACCCTCGTCGATCGCCTCTACCACCGCCGGGGCACCGACATTTCCCCCCTGCCGCGCCAGAATATCGAAATCGCGATCGTCGGCAAATACATCCAGTTGAGCGATGCCTACCTGTCCGTCGTCGAAGCCCTCCGCCACGCCGCGATCGCCCTCGGGGCGGAACTGAACCTGCGCTGGGTCAACTCCGAAGACCTGCAAACCGCCGACGTCGAAGCCGGCCTCGAAGGCGTCCACGGCATCATCGTCCCCGGCGGCTTCGGGGTGCGGGGCATCGACGGCAAAATCGCCGCCATCCACCACGCCCGAGAACATCGAATCCCCTTTTTGGGTCTGTGTCTGGGGATGCAATGTTCGATCATCGAATGGGCGCGATACCGCGCCGGACTCCCGGGGGCCGACAGCGCCGAATTCGACCCCGACACCCCCAACCCGGTGATCAACCTGTTGCCGGAACAGCAAGATGTCGTCGATCTCGGCGGCACCATGCGGTTGGGACTCTATCCCTGCCGCCTGCAACCGGATACCCTCACCGCCAAGCTGTACGATCGAGAGGTAGTCTACGAACGCCACCGCCACCGGTACGAATTTAACAACGCCTACCGGACGCTGTTCCTGGAAACCGGTTATGTTATCAGTGGCTCCTCCCCCGACGGTCGCCTGGTGGAGATCATCGAACTTCCCGGACACCCGTTTTTCATCGCCACCCAGTTCCACCCCGAGTTTCAGTCCCGACCCAACGCCCCTCACCCCCTATTCCGGGGCTTCGTCGAGGCAGCTTGCGGTTCGGAACTCTCGCGGAACGGCGCCGGAGGAGATGAAAACAAAGGCGACCCGGACGGCAAGTTGAGTGCGGTGCTGAATGCGTCAGCCGACGCCCCCTAGATGGAATGGCAGTCCGGGCGTCGAATCGATGGTCGTCGGCCCGGAGTGCCCCCCGTTCTTTCTGTCATTCCCAATGCCACATTTTCTGACAGTTTTCATCAATGACATCCCATTTCTCCGTCGGGTGAGGTCTAAAATTGAATGTCCGAGGGCAAGGAGGATTAATCGATCGTTGACAATCGACAATCGACAATTGACAATTATCAATTCTTCCCGACACCCTGATCGGGGGAATCGGGAATGGGGAGTTGGGAATTGAAGGCAATTCAATCTCAGGCTCGGGGCGCCGTGCCTTGCGCCCCTACTAAAATTCCCGACACCCGACACCCTGATTCAAAATGGACCTGATGAGATTGAAAATTGCTATCGAAGGACTCGCGGGTTGAGGTGATCTCGTGGCGCACTGGATCAAACTGCTTTACGAAAGGGAGACCTATATAATCGACCTAGCCGGCATCGGTGCGTTCTGTGCCGGGCCGAATCATCGCCTGACGTTTTGGTTGAAAGATGGCAACCAGCCCATCATCATCCATCCCAAAACCAACCCGGAAGCCTATCAAATTATCCTCGACTATATCAAACAGCAAACGGCGGGCACCCCCGCCGCCGGCTCTTGGGTCAGAATCAATTACGATCGCAACGAATATATCATCGACTTGAGCCGCATCCAAGCCTTTAGCTGCGATGCCACCCAGCGGATTCTGTTTTGGCTGCCCAACGCCCGGGAGCAAATTGTCATCAATCCCCACGGCAACCCCGGCGCCTATCAGCGGGTCCAAGACTACATCTACAAAACCACCGGCTATTTGATTCCTTGAATACTCTCATCGGTTTGACTGATGGGATGGGAACGGCGAGATCCCATCGAAAATGGGTCGATTTTCGGCGATCGCCCCAAACCCTAAAAAAAGATTAACACAACTTAAACTTTTGTTACGAGGCGGTAAATTGTCAATCAGAATTCAGCCAAAATACCCGGACTCCCCTGCGGTATGGGATGGCACGTTTACGGCTCAAAGAGCGAGATGCAGGAATTAAGTGCGAAGGAGTTATTGTCTCAATATGCGGAAGGAAGGCGTAACTTTGGGGCGATCGCCCTCAACAGGGCCAATTTATTTGAAGCCAACTTGGAAGACATCGACTTAGAGGGCTCCCACCTGGTCCAACTCCATATGCCCTACGCCAACCTCAGCTACGCGAACCTCCAAAAAACCCAGATCCTCGAGGTCGAGTTCGGCGACATCCAACTCTACCACAGCAATCTCGCCGATGCCACCCTCCGGACTAGCAACCTGTCCCGAGCCAACCTGCGCTCCGGCAATTTGCGGGGGGCCACCCTGTGCGACATCAACTTGCAGGGGGCCGACTTGTACAACGCCGATTTGCGATCGGTTCACTTGCGAAATGTCGATCTCCAAAGGGCCAATTTGGAACGCGCCCGCCTCGAGGGGGCAACATTCGTCGGATGCAACCTGTTTCGGGCTAAAGGCATCAACCTGTCCCCTCTCGAATGCGATCGCACCGTCGCCCCAGACGGATTTTGGCTCGGCGTCGGAGAACCGGACACCCCCGAAAACTGATATATTAAACGCAGGTGGTGCGATTCGCCACACCGAGGAATCATCCCCGTTTTGCCGTGAAACCCAGAGCTCGCGACGGCAGACCCGAGCTGCGCCCAATTTTGTCCCGTGTCAGATGAATTGACGACCCATTTATCCCCCCCCCGACTCCTAGAAGGAAATCGCCCAGATTTGGATTTGGAAGCCACTCTGGGAGATTTGCCGAGCTATCACTTCGGCGTCCGTTCCCACTGTCGCGCCGGGGAAGTGATTCGAGAATTTCGGCAGAACCCCCTGCTGCCGGGGGTTCTGCTCTGGGACGACGGCTCTCGACCGCCCCGCCTGTCGGGGTTGCTCTCGCGGCGGCAACTGTTGGAATTGCCAATCCGGCCGCGGGGGTGGGAACTGCTGCAGGCGGAGTCCGTGGGGGTCTGCCACAGTTACGCCGGGGTGCCGACGCTGATTTTGCCCGATCGCCTCACCCTATTGGAGGCGGCTCGCCAAGCCTTCCGCCGGCCGCCCGAATTGCTGGCCGAACCCGTCGTCGTCAAACACGGGGAAACCGACCCCATCCCCTATTCCATCCTCAGTATCGACGACCTGAACATCGCCCACTGGCAGATCCGGGGGATCGAAACCCAAGTCCGCTACGAACGCACCCAGGTGCAGATGATCCAGAGCGAAAAGATGGCCAGCTTGGGGCGGCTGGTGGACGGGGTGGCCCACGAGATTCTCGACCCGGTGGGGTTCATCTGGGGCAATTTGACCCACCTGACTCAATACGCCGACGATCTGATGGGGCTGCTGTCGGCTTACGAACGGTACGTCCCGGAAATGCCGGCCGAGGTGCGATCGCGGAGGGAGGAAATCGAGCTGGACTTTCTGCGGGAGGATCTGCCCCGCCTCACCAAAAGCATCCACGGCGGTGCCGAACGGCTGAACCGGCTGGCGACGGGTTTGCAGAATTTTTGCCACATCGACGACGTACACCCGAAACCGGCCGACTTGCAGGGGTGTTTGGACGGCATCTTGTTGCTGCTCAAAAGCCGCATTTCCGGCATCGCCATCGCCCGCCACTACAGCCCGGTGCCGCCCGTCTCCTGCTACATCGGACAACTCAATCAGGTGTTCATGAATATCCTCACCAACGCCATCGACGCCCTGATCGATCGCGCCGTCCGACGGGATTGGGTGGACGAGTTCGGGCCAGCCTCCCCGGAGGACCGCGGCGAGCGGCCCCGGATCGACATCACCGTCAAAGTCTGTCTGGGCGACGGGAGCACCCCCGACCCGTCGAGTCCCGGACGGCGGTGGGTGTCGATCCAAATTGCCGACAATGGCCCCGGAATGTCCCCCCGAGAGCGGCAAAAAATATTGGACTCCTTTTCCACCCGCCGCCGCGCCGACAAAGAAACCAGTTTGGGACTCAGCTACGAGATCGTCACCGCCAAACACGGGGGCCAATTCGAGCTGCGATCGCAACTCGGCGTGGGGACGGAATTTGAAATTTTGCTGCCCCTGAACAATTGATAATTGATAATTGACCATTGATAATTATCAATTCATTCTCCCCCGACTCCCAAAAATTGGGCTTGGACTACAATTCTGGTCAGGGTTCACCCGATCGCCGAGATCGGGATGGGTTCCAAAGACCCGGAAACGCAGGAACTCGGGAGGTTCCGCTTCCCATTCCCCATTCCCCATTCCCCATTCCGCGATCGCTTACAATTGTTAATCATGATTTGGATCTCGAAATTTTCACCTTTGACCGGACTCGACCGCATTCCCCTGCTGGCGCTTTCCGTCGCCCTCGGTCTGGCGGGTTCCGTCCGGCCCGCGGCCGCCCAAGCTCTGTTGCCCTACACCCTGAAACTCGAATCGGAGCAACTCGAACAGACGGGACTGGGACTGATCGAGGAAGCCGCCCAACTGACGCGGTTCCAGCAATATCAACTCGCCCTTCCCCGGGCGGAACTGGCCACCCAACTGGCCCCGGACAACTATCAGACCTGGGCGCTGCTGGGCAGCCTCTACGTCCAGACGGAGCGGGTGGAGGAGGGCATCGAAGCCCTGCAAAAGGCCCGCGCCCTGGAGCCCGACAATCCGGGGATTCTCTTCGTGCTGGGGGAAGCCTATTTTCGCCGCGGGGAGTATCAGAAATCCGTCGATGAAATCGAAAAGGGGTTGCAACTCCAACCCGACGTGCCCGGCGCCCTGTTCGACCTCGGTAACGCCTATTTCCGGCTGGAACAGTTCGACGAGGCGATCGCCCGCTACGAGAAAGCCTACGAACAGGAAAAGAGCCTCTGGCCGGCGATCAACAATATCGGGCTGGTGGAGTACGAACTCGGAGAAACCGAGTCGGCCGTCCGCCGCTGGCGAGAAGCGATCGCCATCGACGAAGCCGCGGCCGAACCTATGCTGGCGATCGCCGTCGCCCTCCACCGCCGAGGCGAGGCGGAAAAGGCGCTGGAACTCGGACAGACGGCCCTGCAACTGGACATCCGTTACGCCGACGTGGAATTTTTACGGGAAAACCTGTGGGGCGACCGGCTGATCCGGGATACCCAGGCCTTTCTCTCGACGCCGCAGATGCGAGAGACCATCACCGCCCTCGAAGACCAACCCGCCCCGGGGATGCCTTAGCGGTGGGAGAGGGAAAACCGGAGGCGATCGAGATGCTACGGACAATCGCCGGCGCAATGGGGCATCGGTCGCTTCTCGTCATTCTTTCGGCAACAGCGACTTGATTTTTTCCACAAATTCTTGGTGGTCGATCACCGGTTTGGAAATGTAGTCGTCCGCACCGCTTTCGGCCAAAAAATCTTCGCGATCGCCGGCCATCGCGTGGGCCGTCACCAGGATGATCGGCAAGTTCGCCGTCTCCGGGTCGCCCTTGAGCAATTGGGTAATTTTGATGCCGTCCACCGCCTTGCCGTCGTAGACACTGCGGGCCAGGGACACGTCCATCAAGATCAGGTCGGCCTCTTTGGTGCGGGCCATCTCTATGACTTTATCCACATCTTCCGTGTGTTGGACAGCCAACCCCCCCCGCTTGCTCAAGATTTTGGCAAAAACGCGGGCGTTAACCGGATCGTCTTCTACAATCAGAACGGTCTTCATCTAAATCTCCGCTGGACAAACTCTCCAGTAACGATGTGCAATCTTAGCACGACCTGGATTGAAAAAGTCGGGCGCGCAAAAAGCCCCGCTTTTCATTATGACCCAAAACCGGGATTTCAAGCCCCGCCCGGAAGGGGCGGGGAGTGTCAATCGGAACGAAAACAACCTCCGAAATCTCCGAAGTCAAATGGACGGGGACGGTTGCGACTCTGACCCGCTCGAAACCCATTCTGGGGGGGAGCAGTTGACAGCACTTTGGGTTTTGCTCGATCTTAGAATAAATGGCTTCTCCCTACAAAACTGCAAGGAATCTCCGATCGGGTTTTTCCCGAAGCCGCTCGGCCGACTCCCCTCCCCGGGAGCAATTAATCTCCGGCCGAGGTGGCGGTCTGGCGATCGCACCCCCAACCCGGGCACAACTCCAAACAGTGTAGCGAGAGATGTCCGACATTGCCATTGAGACCGAGAGCCGTCAGGGTACAAACCCCACAGATTCGACTCGTCTCGGACTTCGACCCGTCGCCCGACGACGGCAAAAACCGGGGTTGAGTGGTGTTGCCCGGTCTGCAATTAAAATGGTATGACGTAAAAAACAACAAGTCCGCGACGGCTTCAACTCCAGCGTTTTTAAACCTCGGTCAATTCTCGTGGCAGTTGCCCGAACGGTCAGGACAAAGACCAACACTCACATCCAGACGGTCAACATTTGTTTTTTCCGTTCCCTGTTCCCCGCTATAGATACTCACACCGATCTTTCCTCATGGCCAGACAGTTAAACCTCCTCTCCGGGGAAGTGATCCCCACGTCGCTCCACACCGAAATGCAGCAGTCGTACCTCGAATACGCCATGAGTGTGATCGTGGGGCGGGCGTTGCCGGACGTCCGGGACGGACTCAAACCCGTCCACCGCCGCATCCTCTACGCCATGCACGAACTAGGACTGACCCCCGATCGCCCCTACCGGAAGTGCGCCCGCGTCGTGGGGGACGTCCTGGGCAAATACCACCCCCACGGCGACCAGTCGGTTTACGACGCCCTGGTCCGCCTGGTGCAGGACTTCTCCAGCCGCTATCCCCTCCTGGCCGGGCACGGCAACTTCGGTTCCGTGGACAACGACCCCCCCGCCGCCATGCGGTACACGGAAACTCGGCTGGCCGTGATCGGCAACGAGGGCCTATTGACCCAGGTGGGGGAGGCCACCGTCGATTTTGCCAGCAACTTCGACAACTCCCAGCAGGAACCCACGGTTCTCCCCGCCCAAGTGCCCTTCCTCCTCCTCAACGGCTCCTCCGGCATCGCCGTGGGCATGGCCACCAACGTCCCGCCCCATAATTTGGGGGAAGTGGTGGACGGGTTGATCGCTTTAATCGATCGCCCCGATCTCCCGGACAAAAAATTGCTGCAACTGATCCCCGGCCCGGACTTCCCCACCGGGGGGGAAATCGTCGCCACGGAGGGCATCGCCGACGCCTACACCCACGGCCGGGGCAGCATCGTCATGCGGGGGGTCGCCCGCATCGAACAGGTGCCCACGGCCGGCCGGCGGCGGACGAAAACCGCGATCGTGGTGACGGAACTGCCCTTCCAAGTCAACAAAGCGGGCTGGATCGAAAAGGTGGCGGGTTTGGTCAATACCGGGCGTCTGGAGGGAATTTCCGACATCCGCGACGAGAGCTCCCGGGAGGGGATGCGGGTGGTGATCGAGCTGAAGCGGGAGGCCACCCCGGAAGTGGTTTTACACCACCTCTACCAACACACGGATCTGATGTCGAAATTCGGGGCGATTTTCCTGGCTTTGGTGAACAACCAGCCCCGACAATTGAGCCTGCGGCAGATCCTGCAAGAATTTTTGCAATTTCGGGAGCGCACCCTGGTGCGGCGCTACACCCACGAGTTGGGGGTAGCCGATCGCCGCATCCATCTGGTGGCGGGGTTGCTCAAGGCCCTGTCGAATTTGGACGAGGCGATCGCGATTTTGCGGAACGCCCCGGACGGGAGCACGGCGAAAGTCTCCCTGCAAACCCGCCTGGACCTCGACGAACAGCAGGCGGACGCGATTTTGGCGATGCCGATGCGGCGGCTGACGGGGTTGGAACGGCAGAAGTTGCAGGACGAATTCGACGAGCTGACGGCGGAGATCGCTGGGCTGCACCGGCTGTTGGAGGACCGGTCGGAACTGCTTAAATCCTTGAAAAAAGAGCTGCGATCGCTCAAAAAGCGCTACGGCGACGCCCGCCGCACCCGGATTATTTCCTCTACGCCGGAACCGGCCGCCGAGCCGTCGGGAGGCGGTACCGCCACCAGCGACCCACCCAAAAAAGCCCCGATTCTGCGCCCCCAACTCCCCGAAGAAGATACCGTCGTCGAGGTATCTTATCGGGGGTACGTGCGGCGGGTGCCCCCCAAAACGGCCGAGTCGCGATCGCGGATGTCAGAAGATATCACCGTCGAAACCGGGGAGGATTTCCCCGTCGCCACCTACCGGACGACCACCGCCGAGCAGATGGTCATCCTCAACCGCATGGGCAAGGCCTACCCCCTGAACGTGGCCGACATCCCCGGCGGTTCGGCGCGATCGCGGGGCGT
>NZ_JAJENU010000601.1:0-219 GCF_035615495.1 Lyngbya sp. CCY1209
TCTCAATCTCTCTCTCGAAAGCGATCGCTCAATCCACCCGTTCTCTGAAATCGTACATATATATAGTATGATTCTCGCCAGTTGATTGGGGAGGCGACGGGGAAAATCTCGTGATTGTCAAAGACGATATCTTTCCGCCAAATCACGATGGTTCTCAATCTCTCTCTCGAAAGCGATCGCTCAATCCACCCGTTCTCTGAAATCGTACATATATATAGT
>NZ_JAJENU010000602.1:0-252 GCF_035615495.1 Lyngbya sp. CCY1209
GCCGTGGGGGCAACCGTCTCTGGTTGCTCTTTCGATTTCAACTGGGTTTCAATTAACAATTAATCATTAACAATTAATAATTAACAATTAACAATTCATAATTTTTAATTGTTTCAGTTTCTAATTCCGGGGCATCTGATATCGCCCCCAACCTGCCGTGGGGGCAACCGTCTCTGGTTGCCCGTTCGATTTCAACTGGGGTTAAATTAATCATTAATCATTAATCATTAACAATTAACAATTAACAATTCA